>QNAV01000011.1:0-12294 GCA_003641585.1 Thermotoga sp.
ATTCCTGCCATAACAGAAGCTATCAAGAAATGATTGGCAGCAAGAAAGAGATGAAATGGAGCAGAATGTGGACTGGAAGCAGTATGAAACCAGCTATGGCGAGCAATGAAAAGGTAACGAGAGTACTTCAGGAAGGTTCTCTACTTTTCTCTTCATTCGGATCTTTCGTAATCAATCCTTGATTCCGTCGACAGGTAATCTCCCGCGGCCATCGAAGAACCATCTACCAGTAGATTCGCAAGTCCGAGTATCAGTACTATCTTTGGACTCAAAAACGCACCGGCAACATCTGTCACAACTGCAAACGTTGTTATTATCCCATCGGTGACACCATATATAGCGGGTTCTATGTGATCTTCCAGCTTCCGTCTGTGCCATGATTCCTCTTTTATAGCCTCATCCTTATGTGCTTTCCTGGTTTCTTCTATGTTTCCTTCTAAAAAGCTTTTCTGACCCTTTCAATTCTTGCCATAGTATCTCCCTCTACTGTTTCTTTATCCAGATGATACTGTAATGAGAGCAAATATTTTTTACCTGCACATATTCGTATGCTAACATATCTGTTGCTGAAGAATCTTCAGGTGGGAGGGATTCCAATGCGAGGGTTGGTAGCAGTTATTCTGACTTTTGCAGCAATATGCTTGTCTCTTCCAATCTCGTTTGATACACTGGCACTTTTCACATTGGACATATCCTCGGGAAAGAGCGATATATTCCCCATTTGTTATCTTAAAGCATCATTTTCGAACAATTTTGGAATATCACTGGAGGATTACATGACTCTTGATCATGAAACATTTAATATAGGATCCCTCAAGTTCATGAAACCAAGGTATTACTATATCTGGTACAAAGGTGATAAATTCGATCTCGATTTAGGTAAATTCAAAGCGAAGCATTATAATACAAGGATTTACGAGTTATTGAGAGTTGGGGGGATAAGAACAGATATCTTCGGAGTCGATGTATCTTACAAGAATAGGATGCTCAAAATAGGGAGCATATACGATCTGAAAGGGAAGAGATTCTGTGCATACGCGAATGGGAAGAGAGAGAACTGGCAAGTAGGGATTTACTACGATGGCCTTCATTCTGAAATCTCAGCGGACGCTAGGATGAACTTCAAAAAATTTGGAGATATGAAAACGTGGTTGGGTATATCTGCTAAAACCAGTGAACTTGCTTCCCCCTCTATATTAACAGGGTGTTCCTTGAGATATGGGAATTTTGAAACAAGCCTTCAGTATGTTTGGAAAGGATCTGGGTACGTCGACTTTGCTTTCGGAGATCCAGCGTATAGAGCAAGAAAATGGGCATTTTATGGAGATATAGCATATAACTTTGAAAACCTCAAATTAGGAGCATTCATGAGATACAATTCCTCTCTTTACACTGATGGTGAAAGACCAGTTTTTGGTTTGAAGGTTTCCTTAAAGGATTTAACTCTCAAAGTTGGGACAGGTGATCTTCACAGTGAACTGCCTGGTGCTCAGAAAATTCTTTTGGAATGGAAAGGGTACGTTTCTATACCAATACCCGTTCTAAAGGTTAGAAAGGCTGAGAAAAGAGGGTATCTCACACCGGCTGATGTTCAAAAAGATGAGGATGGAGATGGGAAGAGTGATGTTGAAGGTCAGGTGGTTAAGGTCAAAGGTGTCGTAACGGTTGATGCTGGTATCTTGGGAAGGAACACCTCTTATATCATGTGGAAGGATTATGGGCTTATGATCTATTCACCAAAAGGCCTTGATGTCAAGGAAGGTGATTTCGTCATGGTTGAGGGGCGTGTAAAAGAGTATTATGGTACAACTGAGATAATTGTGTCCGGTATAGAAATTATAAATGAGAAGAAGGTAGAACCCTTATCCGTCAAGATAAAGGATATTGGCGAAAGATACGAGGGAGCCCTGGTTAGCGTTGAAGGAATTATAAAGAGTATCGGAAAGCATAGTTTTGTGGTGAGTGATGGGGAAGAAACGATAAAAATTTACATCAAGAAAGGAACTGAGATAAAATTAGATCTTAAAATAGGTCAAAAGGTGAAGGTTACCGGAATAGTTCAATCTTACAAAGGTACTTGGGAAATTCTTCCGAGATCCCCGAAGGACATTCAAATCATTGAATGATTTTGATTTCGAAAGGAGCTCTTAAGATAATCATCGGAATATTTTGGTTATAAGACCACCATAGTTCTCCAAAGAACATAGCAATTTTGTTTTTCAGCAAGAGCACATCAAAGTTTTCTGGTAAGAATATATATTTGTATTCCTCCGCTCTAATCCTTATAAGAGCTTCTTTCCCATTCCAAGCACCTCTAATTTCAAAGTTGCCATATTGATCTCTGCCAACAAAGTTCACAAGCATTTTGAGCCACACTATCTTTCCCAGGAAACCATAAAGATTATCATCAGGCGTTAAAATCGGAGCGGAATCGTATTTACTGAATATCCCTATACGATTCGAGAAAGCGTTTGTGTAAGCATCCACAAATCTATCCACGTAGCGTGATGTGCTATCGTAAAAAAGAGGCCTTGCAAGACCTCTTTGGAGGAGAAGCTCATTCAACATCCCATTTTTTCCATAAACATAGGCTAAGATTCTACCATAACGATCATATCTTTCTTCATCGAATTCGAGAGAAATTTTCCAATCGTTGGTTTTTAAAAAGTCTTCAACAAATTTTTTCGCATCCCATCCGAATTCCCCCACAGGTTTAGTATCTCCATGGATTTCTGGAGCATCGATACCTATCAACCTTATCTTATCGCCATTTTTGAGGATGATCGTATCTCCATCAACAACATGTGAGACTATGACTGATGTTTCCTCTCTCAGACAACCTGAAACTGTTAAAAAGAGAAAGAGAATTATTAGAAAAGATTTGAAGATGTATTTCATATATCATCACTCCTTGTAAATCGAACCCGCCCTTTTGGGCGGGTTCAATACAAAATTTATGAATTACTCAGTGTTCAACTATATCATCTGAACTGCGAGGAACGACCTTGTATCTGTCATAATTCCACATGACGACACCTTTAACAGTATAGTATTTTCCAACTTCAAAAGGATACTCTACATAGTTTTTGACGGTTACTTCGGTGCTGTCTAAACTGAATGTGACATTCTTGTGTTGTGTGTCAATCTGTGTACAGGTTCCACTGAACGTGACCAAGTAACCATAATCATCTTCAGTAGGAGTCGTGGTCAATTCTCTGGCTTCGGGTTCTCCATAATCCTCTTCAACTATTTCTACATCATCCAAACCTTCAGGTACCACCTCATAATCATGACCATAGGAATAATACTGCGCTTCACCAGAAACCCTCACCTTATCTCCAATATCAACGACTTCGTCGATGCCACCTGAGCCATAATAGACTTTCATAGCACCTGTCTCATCTTGAACGAAAAGGTACTTATCGTATTCATATGTGACCACACCTATGATCGTGACCTGGAAAGTATCCTCAGGATTTTCCTTTAGCTGTTGTACAACTTCAGCTATGGTCGATGCTTCAGGGGTTATCTCCCCTGGACCTCCCACTTGCTCCGATACACATCCTATTAAAAGCAAAACGAATATCGTGGATAACACGATCAGAAGATTCTTCATCCTTCCACCTCCTTGATCTGTCTTTGCAAGATAGATTATATTCCATAGACGCCCTCGATATGAAAACGAAATCATCGCTGCTATACTCTATAGATGGGGGTGATAGCATTGAAAATATACATATCAGTCGATATGGAAGGGCTTGCTGGAATACATAGGTGGAAAGATGTATCAGAGAATGAAAAATTTTACAAGATGGCACTTTTAGAGGAACAACTCAAATGGCTGCTGGAGGGAATTATTGAATCCGGGATGGACGTTGAAAAAGTAACGGTAGTCGATTCTCATGCTCTTGGATCGAACATCCCTTACAGAATCACGAGTATCGATGAGAGGATAGAACTTGTGAGCGGTTCTCCAAGGAAAAAATACATGATGGCCAATTTGGATGAAACGTACGACAGGGTGATATTTTTCGGATACCATGCCGGTGTTGGGAATATGGGAGGGATAATGGATCACACCTATTCGAGTTCCCTCATCTACAACATAACGATAAATGGTAGGAAGATGTGCGAGGCACTTATAAACGCTGGATACGCGGGATATCTAAATGTCCCCATATGCATGATCGTTGGAGATGAATCACTTCTGAATGAAGTGAAGGAAGAGCTGAAAGGTGCTGTCATGATCGCAACGAAAAAGGGTATTGGAAGATACTCTGCCGTCATGAAATCATCAAAGGTGTTGGAGAAGGAGATAAAGGAAGGTGTCAAAAAAGCTCTGGAAATACCGAGGGAATCTTTACCTTTGTACAGGTTTGAGCCTCCAATAGAACTCATCATAGAATTCCTGAACACCGCATTTGCAGATGCCGTTGAAATACTTCCTTTTGTTGATAGAGTTGATGGAAGGACTGTACGATTTGTCCACGAAGACTTCTCCGTTGTTTTCGATATGATCCTATCCATAGTTCACATGGCATACATTGCCAGATACACGTGAGGGGTGAAAGGATGCTGAGAAGTTTTGAAGAGTTGTTGGAAAAGATTAGAAAAAAAGGTTTGAAAAAGATCGTTCTTGCAGGTGCTGAAGATTTCGAAGCTTTGAAAGCGATAGCAAGGGCGTATAGAGAAGGACTATGCGATGCAATCCTAGTTGGAAAAGAAGATGATGTAAAGATAAATCTGAAAAATTTGGACATGAATTTCGAGATAGTTGGAACGCGCTCGGAAAACGAGACGGCAGAAGTTTCTGTAAAGCTCATATCTTCTGGGGAAGCGGATCTTTTAATGAAAGGTCTCATAAAGACCTCCACTCTTTTGAAAGCTGTTCTGAACAAAGAATGGGGATTGAGGACGGAAAGACTCCTCTCTCACGTCATCTTGATGGAAATCCCAGGTTTTGATAGACTCCTCTTCCTAACTGATGGAGGTATGGTTATAAGACCAAGTCTTGAAGAGAAAGTGCAGATAATAATGAATGCTGTTGACCTTGCAAAAAGGCTTGGATACGAAAAACCCAAAGTTGCTTTGATAACGGCTGTTGAGACTGTGAATGAGAAAATGCCAGAGACTGTGGAAGCTTCCATCATCGCCAAAATGGCTGAGAGGGGACAGATAAAGGGTTGTATAATAGATGGTCCTTTGGGGTTCGATAACGCAGTGAGTACCTTCGCAGCCCGTGTAAAGGGTATAAAAAGCGATGTTGCAGGAGTTGCCGATATACTGGTTGTCCCAGACATACACTCTGGAAACTTCCTTGGAAAGAGTGTTGTCTACTTTGCAAAGGGAAGGATTGCGGGTGTTGTGGTTGGAGCGAGGAAACCCGTGGTCATAGTTTCCAGAGCCGATACAGAGGAATCGAAGTTTTATTCGGTTGTTCTGGGAATAGCGGTTTCCTGAGGAGGTGAACGATTTGAGAGTCATAATAATAGTTCTTGATAGTGTAGGGATAGGAGCCATGCCCGATGCTGCCGAGTATGGAGATGAGGGAAGTAACACTCTGGTAAACACGGCGAAAGCGGTTGGAGGATTAAATCTTCCGAACATGGCAAAATTGGGTCTTGGAAGACTTGCGGATATTCCTGGTGTTGAGAAGGTTGATCCTTCCGATGGATCTTTCGGAATAATGATGGAGAAAAGCCCAGGAAAGGATTCAACAACGGGTCACTGGGAATTGGCAGGTGTTGTTCTAAAGAGACCATTCGATATATTCCCGAACGGTTTTCCAAAGGATTTGATAGAAGAGTTCGAAAGACGAACGGGAAGAAAAGTTATAGGGAACAAACCAGCTTCTGGAACGGAGATAATAAAAGAGCTTGGGCCCGAACATGAACGAACAGGTGCACTCATCGTTTACACATCGGCTGATAGTGTTTTTCAGATTGCTGCAAAGAAGGATGTGGTTCCTTTAGAAGAGCTTTACAGGTACTGTGAGATAGCTCGCAAGCTAATAGACGAGATGGGGTACAAGATAGCAAGAGTGATAGCAAGACCATTCATCGGCGAGTGGCCAAATTACGTTAGAACCCCTGAGAGAAGGGATTATTCTCTGGAACCGGAAGATGAAACGTTGCTTGATAGATTGATCGAAAACGGTATACCAGTTTATGCCGTTGGTAAGATAAAGGATCTTTTCGCAGGAAGGGGAATAACGGAGAGTATAAAGACGAAGGATAACAGCGATGGTGTGGATAAAACAATTAAGATGATGAAGGAGAAAAAGGAAAAATCATTGATTTTCACAAACCTAGTGGATTTTGACATGAAATACGGCCACAGAAACAACTATGTTGCTTATGCTAAAGCTCTTGAAGAGTTCGACGAAAGGCTCCCTGAGATCATGGCGGTCATGGAAAAAGATGATATTCTCTTCATAACTGCTGACCATGGATGTGATCCAACGACCCCATCCACGGATCATTCAAGGGAGATGGTACCCCTTTTAATCTACGGAAAAAACACAAAAAAGAACGTTAATGTTGGCATCAGAGAAAGCTTTGCAGATCTTGGACAAACCGTTGCAGATATCTTCGAAGTAGATCCTTTGAAGAACGGTGTATCCTTTAAGAATCTGATATTGGAGTGAACTGGCACCATGGAGTATCTGGATGCTCTGGAAAGACTCTACGTGGAAAGACCCCATGGTAAGGTTAAGCTGGGTTTGTACAGAATAAGGGAGCTTCTTGAGAGGCTAGGCAGTCCTCACAAGGATTACCCCGTTATTCATATAACTGGAACGAATGGGAAAGGATCAGTTTCAAGAATCGTTCAGGCGATTTTAACCGAGTCTGGAAAGAAAGTGGGTCTGTATACTTCACCACATCTCTACACTTTCAGAGAGCGCATATCTATAGATGGTGAGATGATAACCGAAGAGGAAGTGGTAGATTTATTCACAGAGATAAATCCCCACGCGAAGAGAATGGACGATAAGGGAGAAGAATTTTCTCCTAGCTTTTTTGAATTTGTAACTGCGATGGCTTTTCTCTATTTCAAAGAAAAGAGAGTGGATATAGCCGTTGTTGAAGTGGGGCTTGGTGGAAGGTACGATGCTACCAACGTTGTAGATCCTTTAGTCACTTCCATCACAACAGTTGACCTTGATCACACGATGACGCTTGGGAATACCTTAAGGCAGATAGCGTACGAAAAAGCTGGGATAATAAAGGAAAATGTTCCGGCAGTTGTAGGAGAGGAAAAAAAGGATCCTCTTGAAGTGATACAGAAGATAGCAGAGGAAAAAAATGCGGATGTGTTTCTGCTCAACAGGGATTTCAGATATTCTGAAAGAGCGCTGAGGCTCAACGAGAACCATTTCGATTATTTAGGAAAGAACGTGTTGAATGATCTTGTGTTCTCTTTGAACGGAAAGCACCAATTGAGAAACGCTTCAATATCCTTGAAGATAGTAGAAGAGGTTGAGAATGAACTTGAGGAAGTTTCAGTGAGAAGAGGCCTCATGAATGTGAAAAACCCGGGAAGATTCGAAGTTTTCAAAAAAGATGGGAAAACGATAGTTCTTGACGGGGCTCACAATCCTGCAGGGGTGAAAGCTTTGGTTGAAAGCCTTAAAACATATTTCCCAGAGGAAAAAATGATAGGTGTTATAGGTATACTGGATGACAAAGATAGAGAGAGCATGATGAATCTCTTCAAAAATGTGCTAAGGAAGGTCATAGTAACAAAACCAAGATCTGAAAGGGCCAAAAATATGGAAGAGTTGATCGAAATAGCAAAAAAGCATATCCATGAAGTCTCTTTTATCGAAGAACCTTTGGAAGCTTTGGAAAGAGCTTTTGAAGAGGAAGAAGATGTGATAGTTGTTGCGGGATCTCTGTATCTGATAGGAGAGATAGAGGAGTACCTTGTCAAAGGTAAGCTCGGTGAGGAGTGGAATGTATGGTTGGGGCGCTGAGAGGAAAACTCTTGAAAAAGGAAGGAACCAAAGCTTACATAGATGTAAACGGCATAGTATTTGAAGTCAATTGTGATCTCTTCTCTCTGGATGAATTCGAGGAAGGAAGAGATGTTTTTGTTCATACCGTTATAGTGGTGAATCAGGATGAGATGAGCCTTTTTGGTTTTTCAAATAAAGAGAGAAAATTTTTGTTTCAAAAGCTCATCAAGGTTTCCAAGTTGGGTCCTAAAACCGCTTTGAAGATCTTATCGAATTCAGATGTTTCAGAAATAGCTTCCCTTATAGTATCCGGTGATGTTGAAAGGCTTTCTAGGATACCAGGTGTGGGGAGAAAGACCGCCGAAAGAATCGTGGCGGAGTTAAAGGATCAGGTCAAGGAGATAGCTTCTAGAAAGATCATGGGGATAATGGAGGCTATAGAGGCTCTGACAGCTCTTGGATACCCAGAAAGTGTTGCCAGAAAGTGTGTCAGAAAAGTGGCAAAACCTGGAATGGAAGTTTCAGAGATAATAAAAAATGCTTTGAGGGAGATGACAAAGCTGTGAAGTTGATAGCAGGGGGCTCTGGAATACAAGGCTTGGTCGTCGTGCCTTTTTTGAGGGTTTTCGATGGGAAACTTCTGACTAACGGGATCGGAGGTTTTTTTGCCATACTCAAAGAAAAATTTGGGGAAGAAGAGGCTTTAGATAGAACTTTGAAGTTCATCAAAAGATTTGAAAGAACTCTGAGAGTGATGGACAGGTGTGGCATCTGTGATGAAAGAATACCTCGATGGAGAGTCAAGATGATAGCTTACGAATATTGTGTGATGTGGGCGGGGAAACTTTATCTGAATCTATGGGAAGAGATGGAAGATCTGTTGGAAGGTTTACATGGTGACACAGAAATAGAAGTGGAGGTTTTAGATCTTGAAGAAGGAAGAGTCAAGTTGCTAAAAGGCGACGCGAAAAAGAAAGCGAAAGGATGCGTGGCTTTTCTAGGGCTCTTTCCCCCTTTGGATGGACGATACATAACGACAACTTATTACTCTCAGATTCCCATCACATTCGCTCAAAAAGGTGATGTCGTTCTTTTAAACCTCAATGATCCTTCAAAATGCGATGTAAGAGTGGTGGATGAGGTTTTAACACAGGTCTCAGAAATCAGGTCTCATTACCTGGTGAAGAAAATAATTGCAGAAAGGCCCCTTAAGGTGATAAAAGCTCCCACTTTTTCGTGGAAATATCTGAAGGATCTGGAAGAGCATTTCAAAGAGTATGAAAAGATCTTCACGTCTCATCTTGAAAATGAAAAAGCCCCCATCTAGGGGGCTTCAAACATCTTTCATATGCTGCATGACTTTCTCTTTTTTTGCGATGAAAACACCTATAGCGTAATCACCCACACCACCTATCCATATAAGGAAATCTTCGTACATCAACAACCCATTCCCGAAAATGACCAACGCTCTGTCTCCATATTCCTCCGCCAACCCTTCCGGTTCTAGAATGTAATCGGTCGTTCCAAGGAGGTGCCCTTTTTCGTCAACGATTGCAAGGCCGTTTCTGTAAGACAGATCCTTTTTCAAAACGGCATGCCAGCCTACAAGGTATTCCCCTTCACCTACCTTCACGGTGTTGGTGGACCATCCCGTTTTGGTTTCCCATTCTTCGAAAGGAAAAACGGGTTCTAAGGATTCAAGAGGTATTATGAGCTCTTCTAAACTCGCTTCACACCGCCATCCCATCATGATATCCTCTATATGAGGTCTTGTAAGAAGGATCCCTTTACCTCCTTTCAAGCATACGAGAGCGCTGTCTTTGTTCGATTTAGGGATATACGTTTCATCCTCGTGTACGATTTTAAAAAAGCCTTTCTTCTTCAAAACCCATTTTTTATCGAATATGGAAATTGCAAGAACATCTCTATGAACCATGTTGTGGTCGATATAACCCTTTCCTGTGTATAAAAGGATGATATTCTCGTTTACGAAGACTCTGGGATCTTCACATCCCAGAAATTCCCAGATTTCTTTTGGCCACAGCATAATTTCGATCTCTATTGGTTTTTTAAAACTCTCTTCTAGAAGCTCCTCGATGGATATTTTGAAAAGACCTATCGATGAAGTGTAGTTGTAGTAGTCAAATACGAGCCGCGGGAATACGTAGACTTCTCTTCCTAACAGCAGGGCAGCTGGGTTGAAAACGGCGACGGGTTTCCTTGGGTAATTCGTCACAACAAAATCTCTTGGAGAGATGATATATCTCTTCTCGAAAACGTTGATGCTTTCCTCACGCCTCAAACGTTTATTTTTCTCCAAGAAATTCCTCAGTTTATCTCTTAGAATTTTCTCTATCAAGCTTTTTCACCTCTCTCTACACCATTTCAGAACATCATCGATATCTATAGTAGCTAGAGCTATATGGTTGTCTGCTGCTCCGTAGTAAACATAATATTTTCCTTTATATTCGATCATGGCATCGCTGAAAACGACGTTGGGAACTCCTCCGAATATCTCCCATTCTTCTTCTGGCTCCAAGATTGGTTCTTCACTCCTTTTCAAAATTTTAGTGGGATCTTTGAGATCGAGGAGCATGAATCCAAGTCTATAGATTGGTCTTACAGAATCTTCAACTCCATGGTAAAGCAGCAGCCATCCATACTCGGTTTTGACGGGGGGAGCACCCGCTCCAATTTTTAAGTTGTCCCAGTAACCCTTCCTGGGGCTCGCTATCTTTACGAAATCTCCCCAGTGGATCAGATCGCCTGAAAAGGCAAGCCATATATCAGGGGGAATTCTGTGAAGCATAACATACCTTCCATTTATTTTCTCTGGAAAGAGAGCAGCATCCTTGTTATCCACATCGGGTATGACGACACCGTATCTCTTCCACGTTATGAAGTTTTTAGTCGATGCCATCGCAATGCGTACTTTCCCGGGAGAGTAGGCAGTGTAGAGCATGTAATATTCTCCTTCCAGATACGTGATCCTTGGATCCTCAACTCCTAAAAGCTCATCCTGAGTTTTAGGGGTGAACACAGGATTTTCCAACCTGTTAAAGTGTATTCCGTCTGTGCTCACAGCGTACCCCATCCTCGACACCATATCCTCTCCTTGGGCTCTGTAGACCATATGAAAGAGCTCTCCATCAAAAACTACAGCACAGTTGAACACGAATTTACTCTCCCATGCATGATTTGGATTGGGTGATAGAATGGGATTGAATGGATACCTTTCAAGTTTCAATTCCACGGCTTCTCCCTCCCCTGCTGAGTGCATTTCTGTTTAGAAGCACATTCATATGCCAAGAGCTTTTCGAATATCTGTAATAGTTTTAAAGATATCTTTTCAGGATGATGACTCGACCAGAATTTTTCCTGCTTTTTGAGAACATCACTTCTTTTAGCATCATCGTTGAGAAATTTTTCGATTTTTCTGAACATCTCTTCTTCACCTTTGTACGTTTCCAAATTGTCATTGAAAATCCTGAAATATTCGTTGCTTCTTGCAAGTATTGGCGTTCCCCAACCGATTACCTGAAATGCCGTGGAAGAGAGGACCGCACCCTTTCCACTCCTTGTTTTTCCTTTATCCAATATGACCAGATCACTTGCCATCACGTACTCGGCTCTTTTCTTCCACGATGAGATTTCCACTCTTATCTCATCGTACGATTCGTTGAATCTCGTTTTCAAAATTCTATTGATCTCTTCTTTATCTTTCTCTGTGTAAACTAAAGCAACGAGAAAGGTGTCCTTGTGTTTTCTCCTGTATTCTCTGAGTACATCAAAAGGATCGATGAAGTCGTATTCACCGAAAAGAATTATTATCTTTTTATCTCTTGGGAATTTGAGCTTCATCCTAAGATCATCTTTACTCTCTTTTACAGCAATCTTTGGATAAGCTGGAAATTCCACAAGATATATCTTCCCTTCTGGATAATAACTTTTCATGAATTCAACCTGCTCAGGTAAGAAATTCACGATAGCGTCCCAATCGAATTTCCAAAATATACTGTTTTTTGGCTTTGGAATGTTATCATGGTTTATCAGAACCGTTTTCGCTCTCTCTTTTATCTTCGGAAATATCTCGAGGAGCTGGCGCATCGGCAGCATCCCCAAATCTTCGGCGACAAACACGTTGTATCCTTCCTCAAGAGCCGAAATTATGGGCTTTATATTCAGTGGGGGAAGATTTTTGAACTCCTTCCCTTCTAGCGTGTAACATCTTTCGACAAATTCCTCATCTTCAACATTCAGATTAAAACCGTGTGGTGTTTCCCTGTAATGTGTTAGAACTTTTATTCTATAGCCATTCTCTATCAACCAGTTCACCA
>QNAV01000012.1:0-11973 GCA_003641585.1 Thermotoga sp.
CTCATAACCAGGAAAGCGACGTTTCCAGTGATGGTGGAGAATGAGGAGAAATATCTGAAATTGAAAAAATTAGGCTACATCACTTCCCTGGTCATAACGGAGAAAAGTGTTTTGATCGGGAAACTGAATCCTTTGAGATGGGAAAACATGACTCCAGTGGATCCTGAGGATATAAGAAGGAAGATTTTAAAAAGTTCTGTCGTTCTCCTTGGGAAAGGAAAAGGTGTGTTCATAAACGATCCGTTCCACGAAGGAGGGGTTTTGATATTTTCAGATGAATCTTGGCTTGTGGAGGAAGCTTTAAAAGTACTTCAAGGGCTATCAAATCCCACAGGACGTGCTCCCTTCAGATAATAAAGTCCATTTGAATATTTCCAAAACGAACCTGGTAATGATTCCCATGTTTTTCATTATTTCTTAAATTTTCCAAAAAACCCGCCAGTGAAATTGAAAATAACTGAAGATGGATGATATAATCGACTACAAATATATACCTATTAGAGGTTTCCAATCTTTCACAGGGGGTGATTTCCGTGAAGAAGTTTCTAGTGATTTTGTTGCTTTCCCTTCTAGCTTTAAGTGTTTTCTCCGCCAAGATTCCTAAGAACACTCTGGTTATAGGTGCGAACACCGGAATACTCATAACCTTCGACCCGGCTCAATGTTACGAAGTCCTTGGTGCTGTCATAACCAGTAACCTTTACGATGCTCTCGGTGAGATAGTAGTGAAGGAAGGGCAGTTCACCGTTGTACCAGCAGTTGCTGAAAGCTGGGAAGTCAAAGAAGATGGGAAAACGTGGATATTCCATATAAGGAAGGGAATCAAATTCTACAACGGGGACCCATTGACTGCCGAAGATGTTGTCTTCTCCCTGAAAAGGGTTTTGAAACTCAGAAAACCGCCTGTCTGGCTCTTCGAAGATGTGCTAGGTCTGACAGAGAATTCCATCGAAAAAATCGATGATTACACGGTAAAACTCGTTGTATCGAAAAAACTCGCTCCCAACATCGTTCTCTCGGTTCTGTCCGGTTCCTGGGGAAGTATAGTCAACAAGAAGGAAGTGCTGAGACATGAAAAAGACGGAGATCTGGGGAATGCTTGGTTAACAGACCATTCAGCTGGATCTGGACCATACTATCTGAAAGTTTGGAAGAGGAACGAAATGGTCGTTCTTGAGGTTAACAAGTATTACTGGAAAGGGGAACCTCCCATAAAGAGAGTCATATTCAAGGACATACCAGAGGAGAACACTCAGTACCTCATGATACAAAAAGGAGATATAGACATAGCATGGAACCTCACGGCAGAACAAGCTCTCGATATAAAAGAGGGTAAGGTACCAGGAGTCAGACTCGTATCAAAACCAGCTCAGGCTCAAGAGTATGTTGCAGTGAACGTGGGTTGGGGTCCATTCAAAGATCCCAGGGTCAGGATGGCTATTAAACTCGCCATAGACTACGAAGCGATAATAAAAGAAGTCAGAAAAGGACTCGCCATAGATAACTTCACTTTCTTACCAGTTGGATACCTCGGATACAAACCACTGAAAATTAAAAGAGATGTAGAAAAGGCCAAGAAGCTTCTTGCAGAAGCTGGATATCCAGATGGATTTGAAGTCACGATATTGACCAATCCAACGGCAATTCGAAAGGCAGAAGCCGTCATAGTCCAATCCAATCTGGCAGAGATTGGTATAAAAGCTAACATTCAACTCATGCAGGCTTCACAAATGTACACAAAGTACAGACAACAAGGACATCAGATGATAGTCGCTGGTTGGGGTGTGGACTTTCCAGATCCAGCGGCCCAAGCTGCGCCATTTGCCGATTACACCGCCCATCAGCTGGCTTGGAGAAACATGTGGTACGATGACTTCGCATCCAAACTAACGAAAATGGCACTTGAAGAGATGGATCCCAAAGTCAGGACTGTCATCTACAACATCCTCATAGATTACTGGTTTGAGAACGGACCTTTTGCGATACTTTACCAGCCTGTAAATTATTGGGCTGTCAGAGAAGAGGTCAAAGGCGCAGAAGAGGCATTCGCACCTTATAACTTCAACTTCCTGATGGAGAAATTCCACAAATAATCAACCTCGGAGGGGGAACCCCCCCCTCCGATTCAAGGAGAGATTGTAATGAAACTTTGGTATTTTATAATGAAAAGACTCTTCCTAATGGTTATAGTACTTTTTGGGATACTGGTGCTCGTTTTCTTCATAGCGAAGATAATACCTGCAGATCCTGTAGGTGCTTTGCTCGGAGGCAATGCTCCACCAGAGCTAGTTGATGAACTTAAACACAAATTGGGGCTGGATAAACCACTAATAATTCAGTTCATTGATTACATAAAAGGAGCCCTCAGAGGAGACTTTGGAATATCTCTTAAAACGAACAGGCCTGTGATAGAAGATATAAAGGAATACTTTCCTGCCACTATGGAACTTGCGATATTCGCAATAATCATAGCTGTAGGAATAGGGATACCCCTAGGAATATTCTCGGCTGTAAAGCGTAACAGTTTCGTGGATCACTTTTCCAGGATATTTTCCATCCTTGGTGTTTCCATGCCTGTTTTCTGGACGGGTTTGCTCCTTCTTTTACTTTTTTACTACAAATTTGGCTTGCTTCCTGGATCGGGGAGATTGGAACTTTTCATAATACCTCCAGAACCCAAAACAGGCCTGATAATTTTAGATGCACTACTTGAAGGAAATTGGGAAGCGTTTTGGGATGGACTAAAACATATAATTCTCCCAGCCTTTGTTTTGGGATATGCGTCTAGCGCTTCCATAGCGAGGATGACGAGGGCCAGTGTCCTCGATGTTTTGAGGCAAGACTTCATAAGAACAGCGAAAGCGAAAGGGCTTCCAAAGAGGTTGGTCATATATAAACATGCCCTTAAAAATGCGTTGATTCCTGTCGTTACACTCATAGGTCTGAGGTTCGGTAGTCTCTTGGAGGGAGCGGTGCTAACAGAGACGATCTTCGGATGGCCAGGACTTGGCAGGTACATCGTCAACGCACTTTTGGTTTTGGATTATCCGGCCATAATGGGAGGAACCGTTTTCATCGCCTTGATATACTCTCTGGCCAACTTAGTGGTAGATATAACCTATGCCGTTCTCGATCCTAGAATGAGGATTTGAGGTGATAGTGTGGAATACCAGGAAAGTGAACGTATTTCCAGGTGGAGACCACTAATAGAAGATCTCAAACATACGATGTATTTGTGGAGGAAAAACAAGCTGGCCATGATAGGAACCGTTATAATACTGGGGTTCATAATAGTTGCCATATTTGCACCCGTTCTGGCTCCCTATGATCCCTATCAGCAGAACCTCCACAACAGGCTTGCACCTCCAAGTAGAGAGCACCTTCTTGGAACAGATCAGTTCGGAAGAGATGTTTTAAGCAGAATAATATGGGGTACCAGGATAGAGTTGAAGATAATATTCCTCGTGACAGTAATAAGTACGGCCATAGGAACCATCATAGGTTTGATCTCAGGATACTTTGGAGGAGCCGTCGATGAAATTCTTATGAGAATAACCGACATGTTCCTGGCTTTTCCAAGTTTGGTTCTGGCCATGGCCTTTGCCGCTGCGCTTGGTCCATCATTAACGAATGCGATAATAGCCATATCTGTGATTACTTGGACGGTGTACGCCAGGTTGGTCAGAGCCGAAACCATGAAGATAAAAAGTACTCTTTACATAGAAGCTATAAGAGCTCTTGGAGCAGGAACTTTCAGGATTCTATTTCTTCACATCCTTCCAATGACGATTTCTCCAATTTTGGTCCAGATGACGTTGAGAATGGGAACGATAATCTTGACGGCAGCTGGTTTAGGATTTTTGGGGCTTGGTGCTCAACCTCCCACTCCCGAATGGGGGGCCATGGTCAGTGATGGCAGGCTTTACATGATGAACGCCTGGTGGATATCAACATTTTCGGGTCTTGCAATTGCCCTTGTTGTCTTAGGATTCAACCTTTTGGGAGATGGTATAAGGGATATCCTCGATCCAAGGTTGAGGAGGTAAAGAATGAAAGGGGATCTTCTCACCGTCAAGAACCTTCGGGTGATCTTCCACACCTATAGGGGAATAATAAAAGCTCTGAACGGTGTGAACATCTGGATCAACAAGCGAGAAAGGCTAGGACTGGTTGGGGAAACCGGATGTGGAAAGTCTGTCACATCACTTTCGATAATGAGGTTGATAGAGGAGCCCGGAGAAATAGTCGATGGGGAGATCATATTCGATGGTAGGGACCTTTTGAAGCTCCCTGAGAGTGAGATGATGAAAATAAGGGGAAAGGAAATATCGATGATATTTCAAGAGCCCATATCTGCTCTGAACCCCGTTTTTAAAGTGGGATATCAAATAGCGGAAGCCATAGCCCACGCTGAAAATGTATCAATGAAGGATGCATATGGAAAAGTGAAAGATGCTCTTGAAATGGTGGGATTGGATTGGAAAAGAACGATGAATCTTTATCCACACGAGCTTTCAGGAGGTATGGCTCAAAGGGTCATGATAGCTATGGCTTTGGTTACCAAGCCCAAACTTTTGATAGCGGATGAACCAACATCTGCTTTGGACGTCACGATACAAGCTCAGATCCTGAAACTTTTGGACGAATTGATAAAGGAGATGGGAAGTGCGGTTATGATGATAACGCATGACATGGGAGTTGCTGCTGAGTTCTGTGATAAGATAGCGGTCATGTACGCTGGGAACGTTGTTGAGTATGCAAAAACAGAGGAGATCTTCGAAAATCCTCTTCATCCTTACACTAGAGGCCTTTTGAAGGCGGTTCCAAGAATCGGGAGGTCAGAGGAATTAGAAGGGGTTCCCGGGGTGGTACCAGACCTTGTGGATCCCCCTCCTGGATGTAGATTTCATCCGCGGTGTGGTGACAGATTGGATGTATGCTCGAGTAAAAAACCAGAACTCGTTGAAGTGGAAGAGGGGCATTTCGTCGCATGCCACCTGTTTCACGGGGGTGTAAGAACTTGAACCTGATAGAGGTGAAGAACCTGAAAAAGTATTTTCCTATAAGGAAGACCCCTTTCTCCAAACCAATATACGTTAAAGCGGTGAATGATGTGACGTTGGATATTCCAAAAGGATCGATATTTGCGGTCGTTGGGGAGTCTGGTTCAGGTAAGACGACTCTCGGTAGAACCATTTTGAAACTTTTGGATCCAACCTCAGGTAGGATATTGTTCTCAGGTCAAGACATAACGGATCTAAAACCCAAGGAAATGAGAGCTATTAGAAGGAAAATGCAGATCGTACCTCAGGATCCTTACAACTCACTTCATCCCAGAAAACTCGTGAAAGATATCGTCGGTGAGGGTCTTAAAATACATTTCAAAATGAGATCCAGCGAAATATATGAAAGAGTCAGAGAGATTTTAGGGTACGTGGGGTTGAGAGAAGAACACATGTTCAGATATCCCCATGAGTTCAGTGGCGGGCAAAGACAGAGGATTGCGATAGCAAGAGCATTGGTTCTGAGGCCTGAGTTCATCGTTCTCGATGAGCCTACATCTGCATTGGATGTTTCCGTCCAGGCAAGGGTTCTTAAACTCTTAAAGGATCTGAAAAGGGAATTCTCGTTAACGTATCTGTTCATAACACATGACCTTGCCGTTGTCGATTACATGGCGGATAGATGTGCTGTAATGTACCTTGGAAAGGTGGTTGAGATCGGGAGTAAGGACGATATATTCTACAGGACGTCTCATCCTTACACACGTCTTCTGATGAACGCCGTGCCAAGTGTTGATCCAAGGAACAAGAAGGATAAAGTCATCCCTAAAGGAGAGATACCGAACCCTGTAAATCCTCCAAGTGGGTGTCCCTTCCATCCAAGGTGCCCTTATGCCAAAGGCATTTGCAAGGAGAAAGAACCTGATATAGTAGAAGTGAACGAAGGACAATGGGTGAAATGTCACTTCCCTCTGTAAAAGGCAGGGTGAATGAGTTGGAAAGGGTTCTAATAGTGGATTACGGGTCTCAGTATACACAATTGATAGCAAGAAGAGTGAGGGAACTGGGGGTTTTTTCAGAAATAGTATCCTCAGATTCCACGATGGATCCAAATCTCTATGATCTGATCATACTTTCTGGAGGTCCCATGAGTGTCTATGAAGAAGACGCCCCTTCCCTCCCGGAATGGTTTCGCTCCTTTTATGGCAGTGTCCTTGCCATATGCTATGGAATGCAACTTCTTTCCAAGGAACTTGGAGGTAAAGTTGTGAGAGGAATCGGTGAATATGGAAGAACGAAGGTAAAAATCGTTAAGGACGATCTTTTATTCGACGGATTGCCAAAGGAGTTCCTAGTCTGGATGAGTCATGGAGACAGGGTAGAAGAACTGCCTGAAGGTTTTCATGTAACGTCCAAAACAGAAAAAGGTGTTATAGCATCCGCCACTGACTACAAAAAGTATTGGCTCCTTCAATTCCATCCAGAAGTTCATCACACCGAGTATGGAAAGGAGATATTAAGGAATTTCCTGTTCAAGATAGGAAAGCTCAAGGGAGACTGGCGTTTGGAAAACGTGGTTCAATCCAGAATAAATCTCATAAAAAATACAATAGGAAACTCAAAGGCTATCATGGCGCTCTCTGGAGGAGTTGATTCGACTGTGGCGGGCGCCATGGTTCAAAAAGCAATCGGAGACAACTTCATAGGAGTCTTCGTCGACCACGGACTTTTGAGAGAAGGGGAGAGAGAAGAGATAGTGCATTTTCTAAAAGATAAAATGAATATGAATATCGTGGTGGTGGATGCAAAAGAAAGATTTCTAGATGGATTAAGGGGAGTGGTGGATCCAGAAAGAAAGAGAAAGATCATAGGAGAAACCTTCATCAGGGTTTTTGAGGAAGTGGCGAAAGAATTCAAAGCGGAATTTCTCGTTCAAGGAACGATATATCCTGATGTTGTAGAAAGCGCGGGGAGTGGAAAGAACACATCTAGGATAAAGAGCCATCACAACGTCGGAGGACTCCCTGAAAAGATGGGTTTGAAGATCGTTGAACCTTTGCGCGATTTCTTCAAAGATGAGGTCAGAAAGATTGGAAAGATTTTGGAGATACCGGATGAGATCCTGAAAAGGCATCCATTTCCAGGTCCTGGTCTTGCCGTTAGAATAATAGGGGAAGTCACAGAAGAGCGTTTGAGAATCCTCAGAAAAGTCGACAGAATATTCCTCGAAACTTTAAAAAAATGGGATCTGTATGATAAAGTGTGGCAAGCTTTCGCAGTCCTTCTCCCTGTGAGAAGCGTTGGCGTTAAGGGAGATAGAAGATCATATGGATACGTGGTTGCTCTGAGAGCCGTGGACAGTGTGGACGGTATGACAGCGGATTGGGTAAGACTTCCTCACGATTTTCTAGATGAGGTATCGAAAAGGATAACGGGGGAAGTTCCAGAGGTTACCAGAGTTGTCTACGATGTTACCATGAAACCACCTGCAACCATAGAATGGGAGTGAGGTGGTTTACGTGAAAACCTTCGGAAGGGTGACCATTACAGATATTGCGAAGAAAACGGGATTTTCGATAAAAACTGTCTCGAGAGTGATAAACAACTCTCCAAACGTTAAGGAGGAAACAAGAAGGAAGATATTGAAAGCTATCGAGGAATCCGGCTACAGCGTGAATTTACTCGCAAAAGCTTTGAAGAAAGGGAAAACACAGACGGTGATCGTGTTCATGGACAAGCACGGAGGAGAATACTGGAGCTCCTGGCACAACATGATGATACGCGAGATAATCTCAGGTTTCAGAAGAGAAAATTACAAGATAATTGTCTCCCCATCCTCAGGAAAAGGTGTTTTGGATGACGAAACCGATGGTTTCCTATTTTTGAAGAGCGGCCTTGCAGATGGTGCTGTGATCTTCGACATAATGAGAGAAGATATAAGGATAAAGTATCTCAGAGAAAACAAGATACCCTTCGTGATAGTTGGAAAGGACCTTGATCACGATGATACCAACTACGTGGATCTTGATAATTACATGGTAGGGCACATGGGAGGAGAGTATCTCATAAAAAAAGGGAAGAAAAGGATAGTTTTCATGCTTGGAAGTAAAGATTTCAACGTTAACAGAGAAAGAGCTAAGGGATTCGAAGATGCGTGCAAAAAATACGGAATCGAGTATGAGGTGATATTCGAACTCAAGGATCCAGAAGAAGTATACAGAAAGGTGCAGGAAAAACTAAAAGAACCCATCGATGCGTTCTTCATATCTGGTGATGAGAGGGCCATGGGAGCATACAAGGCAGTTTATGAGGCGGGTCTTAAGATACCTGAAAATGTGGCGATTCTCGGAATAGACAACCTGCCTTTCAGTGAATATCTCCATCCACCTTTGACGACGATCGATCAAAGGGTTAAAGAGTTCGCCGGTATCACTGTAAAGATACTCCTCGATGCTATGAGACATTGGGATCCAAAAGTGAAAAGAGTAGTTATTCCACCAAGATTGATCGAAAGGGGTTCTGTATGATGTCAGCAGAAATCGTCAGGAATGATTACGTCCCAGGAGGTTTCAAAAGGAAAGAATATAAGGGCTCTTTTCTGTACTACCAGTACGAGATGGGAGGGATCTTCGTAGACGTTTCAAGAGAGAGGAAAGTGATCCAAGATGCTCTTGCTGAAAGATCTCTCGATGAGGGGTTAATTTCGAAGAGGGATTTCGATATATACATCGAATCTCTCAAGAAAATTTTCTCTGATATGGAAAACATAGAAGACATGTCGGATGAAGAAGTTTTTGGATTGATCCACGAGATCAGGGTGAAATTCCTTAAGGAAGGGAATCTGAAAATACTACAGGATGAGAGTAGAGACCGTTTTTTCAAAGAAAGCACATTCTCACTAGAAAAAGAGCCACTCCAGAAGATCTTGGAAGATTTCTTCAAGGGTGCAAAGGTTAAGATAGACAGAAGGAAACTCCTCGAGGAAGAGCTGAAGGTCAAGAGAAAGGTGATTTTAATTCCCGGTAGTTTTCGCGTATTACCTTTCCTGATACGACTCATATTCAACAACCTTCTCGAAAGTGAGATAGAGGTTTCCTTGTTTTTGAAAAAAAGGAGGGTTTTGGATGAGCCCGTACCGGATGATCTGGACTTTTTGCTCAACAGACTGAAGCTGAAACCTGAAAACATGAATGTTCTAACTTACGATTTTCAAGGAGCTGGGTTAGACCTTAGGAAGGTGGATTTCCCGGAAAATCCGAAAGACTTCGTGATCATAGGCTTTGAAGAAAGGAGTATGTTTTCGCTACATGGTGCTCTTTTCGATTATTTCATTGTGACGACCATCGAGAGCCCGAAAGCTATGAGGTACACTAATCTATTTGAACATGAAGGTAGAACGGGAATTGTGGGTTACGTTCCAGATGGAACGCTTCCAGCCGTGAGATGGCAGGGGAACGAAAGACCCATGATGAGTTTTTACTACTTTGACAGAATACTGGATTCGATGGGAAGGATTGAGGAATTATCAAACAAGGAAAGGATCCATAGAATAGCTCCCTGGATATACTTCAATTACTATTCGAACGAATTCGAAGATGGGAAGAATGGCACTACTTTTGAAAGTTTCAATGAGATATTGGAAAAGAGGGAAAAATACCTGTCTGAACTCGTTCAAAAGAATCTCAAAACTTTGGGAGGAGGAATTTACACCTGGGGATTCTACAAATTTCCTGAGTTTTCAAAAATGACCAAATTTTCACACGAAGTCGATGAACCGCAAAATGGTGTAATATTTCATGGTATCTTGTTCAAAAGAAATGTAAATCTCCTTCCGGTTCTGGCAGAGGAGATGGGCAGAGACTTGATATCTCCAAGAGGATACCCTTTAAATGAGAAACACAGATTCTATTTCAACTTCCTCTATTTCTTCACGGATTTCTTGAGAAATGAATACAATCGTTTGAGAAGGGATAGACCTCCAGAGCAGCTGAAAATGAGGAACTTCTTCATAGATTACAGAAAGTACAATGGGAAAGAAACATTTCCATTGTACAATAAAGCTTTTGTAGCGCAACTCGAGGATGGGAAAATCGTGTTTGGAAGAAGAAAACTTCTTGGAGGAGAGATAAAACTCAACGAATTTGCTGTGGATTGGGTCAGAGAGCAGGTAAATCCCAGGGAAGCAAAAGGCCAAGAATTTGTCATATACACTCCCATGTACATGAACGAGGTTCTCTCTAGAGAGAAGATAGATTTCAACGACTTCAAACTGGAGGTGGGGAAAGATAGATTAAACGTTGTGATGGTAAACGATGAAATCATATGTATCAGAGTTGGTGAGGTTCTCCTTCCATGTGTTGGTGTGGTTCTCTCTTTCAGAAAGAGCATCCTGGACGTCTTAGTTAGAGAATTGAACCTGCGTTCGATTGGAAACGGCTATTATGTTCCAAAAGATCGTGTAAAAGTGACACTGAATCTGGAAAAACCAATGGAAGTTGAAAAAAATGCGTGGGAGAGGATCAAATGGGCTTTTGGTGGGGGAACACTTCTTGTAAGAGAAGGAGAAAACCTAATGATCAATGAACTGAGGGCGAAGGAGTCTTTCACAGAGGAGGGATGGTATCATCCACTATCGATGCAGACACAGGAGACACAGGTCCAAAAATGGATCAGAGGTCCAAGAACGGTCATAGGTCTCACAGAGGACGACAGATTCTTCGTCATGACCTTTGATGGTAGGTCGAAAGAAAGTGCAGGAGCCAGATTTGATGAGATCGTGATCATCCTTGAAAAGGAATTTGGAAACCTTAAATGGGCTATGAACTTGGATGGAGG
Organism: Thermotoga sp.; assembly: GCA_003641585.1. Taxonomy (GTDB): domain Bacteria; phylum Thermotogota; class Thermotogae; order Thermotogales; family Thermotogaceae; genus 4484-232. The sequence goes on from QNAV01000012.1 coordinate 10,839, forward strand.
TTCTTCTTCATGTCTTGGTCTGGTATACACTGGGAAATTCTTCGAACTCAGCACACCTTCCGTTTCGAAATACACATCGAAAGGTCTTGTAAGACCTGTGAATTCTTTTGTTCTAGTAACCACCTGATTATTCCTTGAATCTATACTGGAGTGCTTCTGCTACGTGCTTGAATTTAACTTTTTCTGAGCTTTCAAGATCTGCTATCGTCCTCGATACTTTCAAAACCTTGTCTATCACTCTACCCGACATGTTGTACTTCTTAACATAAGCTTTCAGTAGATCTTCACTCTTGTCATCGAGCGTAACGTGCTCTCTTATCATCCTGTGGCTCATCTGTGAGTTCACCTTCACACCCGTTCCTTCAAATCTTCTCCTCTGCATTTCCCTTCCCAATATGACTCTTTCTCTGACCTTTTCACTTTTTTCTCCCTCAGGTTTCTTCATGAACTCCTCAAAACTCAATCTCGGAATTTCCACCAATATATCGATCCTGTCGAGAATGGGTCCAGATATTTTCTTGTTGTAACGTATGATATCGTACGGTGTGCAAGTACAGTTCGGTCCTCCCCCACACGGGCATGGATTCATAGCAGCAACGAGCATGAACCTTGCAGGAAACGTGGCGCTCATCTTGGCTCTCGATACCGTAACAATCCCATCCTCCATGGGTTGCCTCAAAGCTTCAAGAACATCCCTTCTGAACTCCGGAAACTCATCCATGAAAAGTACACCGTTATGGGCAAGTGAAACTTCCCCTGGCTTCGGAAATGTTCCACCACCTATTATCGATACGGGAGATGCTGTGTGGTGAGGCGCTCTGAAAGGCCTTTGAGTTATTAAGCCATCTTCTAGAAGTCCTGCAATACTGTATATTTTCGTCACTTCCAATATCTCGCTTTCACTCATCGGAGGAAATATCGTGGGTATCCTCCGAGCCAGCATGGTCTTACCCGAGCCTGGCTCTCCTTTCAAGAGGATGTTATGTTCTCCACAGACGGCTATCTCTATCGCTCTCTTTGCAAATTCGTGATTCCTGACATCTGCAAAATCTACATCGTATCCATTCGGAGTTTCTTCGACTCCTTTATACTCTATATTCTCCAGTTTCTTGAAACCCTTGAGAAATTCCACTAC
>QNAV01000013.1:0-11957 GCA_003641585.1 Thermotoga sp.
TCCCCACTTTTCAGAACCTATCACGGGAACTATAAGAAGGTTTTCAACCATTTCGGATTTTCCGGGCTCGAAGATGACAGTTTTTTTCAACTTCATGGAATCTATCATCTTCTCTATTCTCTCTAACTCTTCTCCACTCAAACTGCCCGGCACTTTGAGAAGAATCTTTTCCAGGGGTGTTCTTATCTTCACTATGAGTGAATCGTAATTTATAGCGTTTTTGACAATTTTAAAAGCCTTGGAAAGTTGTTCTCTTAATTTCGGTGGATACTCAAAAACACTCAATATGTTCGAGACCTCAAAAACAGTTGATAATTCCTCATAAGCTTTGGATAACTCTTCCAGATGAGCATCCAGCGTCATGGAATACTCTTCCAGCTGATTCTTGTAATCCACTATTTCTTTTTCCAAGGTCTCCAGAAGCTTCAAAAGCTTCTCTTCCGATATATCCTCATCACACTCCACAGCTAGAATCTCACACAGCTTCTTGTAAATTTTACTCAGCACATCATGCATCTCCTATCTCCTTCCTCACTTCTTCAAGAAGCTGTATTGGACTGAAGGGTTTCGTCATGACTCTTTTAGCTCCTAAAGACAAGGCAAGCTTTTCATCCTCTTCTCCACCCTTTGCAGTTAAAACTATAACAGGAATATCCTTCCATTCATCGTTTTCCTGCATTCTTTTCAAAACGTTAAAGCCATCCAAACGTGGCATCATGATGTCCAGTATCATCAAATCGGGTTTCAACTCCTCCAATTTCTCCAGCGCTTCCATTCCATCTTTCGCTTCAACCACTTTATATCCCTGTTTTTTCAAGTTGAAGGATGTTATCTTCCTCAGAACATCGGAATCGTCAACCAGTAAGATCGTTTTCGGCATTTTTAACCCTCCTATTGAGAAAAGAAGAGAACGCCTCCTTTTTCGCAGTGAGAGCCTCCACACATATGGGAATTACGAGGGTTCTTTCAAAATTTTTTAAGAACAACCATGGGTTCAAAAACTTGTCTCTCTTCTGAACATATTCTAACATATGGAAATCCTTCAATTTCACTTTCCTTACATCCTCCATACGATCCTTGACCTTTATTCTCCTTCCCTTTTTCTCAACAAACAGATTTTCAAAATCTAGATCTTCTGGTACAATGATTCTGAAACGGTAATATTTGACCGATTCGTTTATATCTATGTCGATATACCAATGCCCATGAACTCTTAGATCGTTGAGTGCTACTTCATTTATTCTCTCTTCAACATCATCGATCTTTCTTTCCAGAATCACTTTGAGATAGAGTGAAAGGTTCACAACACCTGTTGGCATGGCATCGAGAAATGTGAACTTCGGCATTGGATGGAAACCCTTGGAGAAAACCATGGGTAATCTTGCTCTTCTCAGGGTTCTCTCAATGGCTTTGATGGTTTCAAGATTCGATAAAAATCTCAGCATACCTTTTTTCTTGAATCTTAATATCAAACTCACCATCCTTCATCCTCCTCATAGAATATTCTAAACTGTTAAAATCAACTTTGGGGGTGTGATGATTGAAAAATGTGGGAATAGTTGGTATGCCAAACGCTGGAAAATCAACGATTTTCAACATATTGACAGGACAAAGTGTGCCGATGGAGAGTTATCCTTTCTGCACGGTCGATCCAAATACAGGTTTCTTGGTGGTGGAAGATGAAAGAGTTGTGGAACTTGCTGGAATGGAAGGATCGAAAAAGGTTGTGCATCCATTCATAGAGGTGGTGGACATAGCAGGCCTTGTGAAAGGTGCTAGCAAAGGAGAGGGTCTTGGTAACAGGTTTCTCGATAACATAAGTAAAGTCGACCTCATAGTTCATGTCGTGAGGTGTTTCTTCAAAGAAACTGTCTCTCATCCCATGGGAAGTATAGATCCTGTAAGAGATGCCGAAATAGTCGATATCGAACTGATTATGAAGGACCTTGAAACGATCGAGAAGAGGATGGAAAAGAGGGAAAAGGTGGCAAGGGCGGGGGATGAGAAGGCAAGGGAAGAAATGGAAACTCTGGCACGTTTGAAGAAACATCTTTCGGAGGGAAACAAGGCTAGAACCTTTGAAAGAAGAAACGATTTCGAAGAAGAAATTATAAGATCCCTTTTTTTACTGACCGATAAACCAGTGGTGTACGTTCTAAACGTTGATGAGAGGTGTAAAGAGAATCTCTGGAAGCCGTTAGAAGAGAGGGCAAAGAGAGAGGGGAACATACTTCTGAAGGTCAACGCGGGAGTGGAGTACGATCTTCTTGGTATGCCGAAAGAAGAAGCGGAGGAATTCAGGAAGGTGTACGGTATCGAGGAAGATTTTAGAAAGATTTTCTTCGAAAGTGTTCTAAAAGGATTGAATTTGATAAGATTTCTGACGGCAACGGAGAAAGAAGCCAGAAGCTGGGTCGTGGAAGATGGCATCACCGCCTACGAAGCAGCAGGTATCATACACAGTGATATACAAAAGGGTTTCATAAAAGCGGAAGTGATACAGTTTTCTGAACTGAAAAAAATCGGTTCCATGAAAAAGGCGAGGGAGTTGGGTGTTTTAGAGATACATGGGAAAGATTATCTGATAAAGGAGGGGGATGTTGTCCACTTCTTATTCCATTCTTGACATTCTGGATCTTCTCAGGAACACACCCTTTATTGTAGGAGTGGTCTCCTTTCTGACAGCTCAGACTATGAAGGTGATTATAAAAAGGGATCTTAAATACTTCTTCAGTTACGGTGGTATGCCCAGCGGTCACACAGCCACCGTTACAGGGCTCACATGGTCGATCGCAAGGTGTCTAGGATTTTCTTCTCCTGTGACAGCCTTATCTGCTATCTTTCTGATCATAATAATGATGGATTCTGTTAAACTCAGACCCGCTGTTAAGAAGTCGTTAGGTCATAACTGGCTTGAAGCTTTCGTTGGATTCCTCATCGGAACTTTTATAGCCCATATATTCCCGGCGAAGCTAACTCTTTGGTGAGCAGAACTCGTTGTGAGGATGGTGAATGTTGTGAAGAAATATGTGATAAAACCGCAAGGAATACCCGAGAACATATACAAGTCGTTAGATGCGGAACAGTTGAATGCTGTTTTGAACGCACGAGGAAGGAGTATTGTGGTGGCAGGACCGGGCTCAGGGAAAACTCGTGTCATAACGTACAAGATAGCTCATTTGATCCACCAGGGAGTGAAACCTTCGGAGATACTCCTTGTTACCTTCACACGAGCTGCTTCGAAGGAGATGATAGAAAGGGCGAAAACGGTAACGGGGAAAGATCTTTCTGACATGCTCGCTGGAACGTTTCATCACGTGTGTAACGTGTTTTTGAGAAAGTACGCTCCTCTTGTTGGACTCGATAGGAACTACACGATAATTGACAGGGAAGATTCTGAAAGCCTCGTGAGACACGCAAGAAGCAAGATCCTTGAGAAGATGGGAAGAGAGCTTCGGAAATATTTTCCACAGCCATCAGTTCTCATGTCCATATTTTCCTACATGAAAAACACTTTGAAAACCCTGAAAGAGAGTATCATCACTCACAATCCAAAATTTCTTGAACTTGAGCCTCAGATATTGGAGATATATGAAGAGTACTCCAAAGAAAAGCTGAATCAGAATCTTTTGGATTACGACGATCTTTTGATCTACGCTTTGAAGCTCTTTGAGGAGAACGACGGGATTCGCATGAGGGAAGCGAGGAGATTTAAATGGATTTTGGTAGATGAATTTCAGGATACGAACTACGTTCAATACAAGCTGATAGAGATCCTGGCTTCTGAAGGAGGAAACGTAATGGTAGTAGGTGATGATGCGCAAAGCATATACTCGTTTAGAGGAGCACGATACGAGAACGTGGAGGATTTCATGAAAATACCAGGGACCATGGTTTTCAGAATACAGACTAATTACAGAAGTACAGAAAAACTCGTTGATTTCATAAATCACATGCTTCCGAGAAGATCCGTCCCTAAAGAACTTCGAGCTGTCAGAAGGAATGGTTTCAAACCCGTTGTTGTGGAAACATGGGATAGATACGAAGAAGCGCATTTCGTGGTTCAAAGGATAATGGATCATATAGAAAATGGTGTCAAGCCAGGTGATATAGCGGTTCTCTACAGGAGTCACTCGCACTCTTTCGAAATACAGATGGAGCTTTCAAGACTTGGTGTACCCTACAGAATCCTTTCTGGTCCAAGATTTACCGAAACTGCCCATGTCAAGGATGTTCTCGCTTTTTTAAGGATAGTGCACAACCCCAAAGATAAACCAGCGTGGATTCGAGCTTCCAAACTCTTTTATGGTGTTGGAGATAGAACCGCATCTAAAATAGCAGATTCCGTTGTGGCAGCCATTGATGAAGGACTGGAACCGTTTGAAACCATGCTCCACATACAAACGACAAGAACTTCTGATTTATCCAAATTCAAGGAGATAGTAATGAAAATAAAGGACATAAGGAAACCTCATTCGATATTGAAAATCATCTATGAGGATTTTTACGCTGAGTACCTCGAAAACACCTATCCAGATTTCAGAGAACGAAGAATGGATGTGGAAAGGCTGATGGATATTGCAGAAAGATACGAGAGCATAGAGAAATTCTTGACGGATTTGAGCATAAGTGAGACCGTGGATATTCAGAGAATGGTAGAAGAGAGAGACGAAAAGATTACTCTCACAACTGTTCATCAAGCGAAAGGGTTGGAGTGGAAAGTTGTTTTTGTGATCTCTGTAAATCCTGGGGACTTCCCAAATGGTATGGCCATCATGGAGGGAAATCTTGATGAAGAGGAAAGGATCTTTTATGTTGCCATAACAAGAGCAAAAGACTTTCTGTACATATCCCATCAGATAAGCGGAAGCCCTTACCCCTTCAGAGGCAACAGATTCATCATGCGAAGGGGTGGAGACGAAGATTTCGTGGCTAGAATACCAGAAGAACTCGTGGAAAGATGGGAAGTAACGTGGGAAAACGGGAGGGATGATTGATGGATCTTGGAATAAGAGGGAGAGTAGCTGTTGTTACCGCTTCAAGTAAAGGGATCGGAAAGGCTGTCGCCAAAGCTTTTTTAGAAGAAGGGGCAAAAGTCGTCATATGCTCAAGAAACAAGGAAAACCTGCTAAAAGCAGAAGAGGAACTCAAGAGAGTGGGAGGTGAGCTTCACAAAGTTGAAGTGGATTTGGGAAAGAAGGAGGATATAGAGAAATTAAAGGAAGAAACGTTAAAAGAGTTTGGAACGATCGATATACTCTTCTTAAACGCTGGAGGACCAAAACCTGGAGGATTTTTCGATGTCGATGAGGGCGACTGGGAGCACGTTTTCAAGGTTAACCTGATGAGTGCGATAAGGCTTATAAAAACTTTTATAGACGAGATGAAGAAGAAAAAGTGGGGAAGGATCATTGCTCTCACATCTGTCACTGTAAAACAACCTATTAGAAATTTAATCCTTTCGAATTCCATAAGACTGGGTATAACGGGTTTCATGAAGACGTTGTCTCTGGATCTTGCCCCTTACAACATAACCGTCAATTGTGTGGCACCTGGCTACACCATGACAGAAAGGGTGAAAGAACTGTTGGAAGATGAGGCAAAAAGGACAGGAAAAAGCTTTGAAGAGGTTTTAAGAGAGAAAAATAAGAGTTTTCCCATGAAAAGGATGGCAGATCCTGAAGAGATAGCATCTGTTGTTGTGTTTTTAGCTTCTGAAAAAGCTTCTTACATTACAGGGCAGACGGTAACCGTAGATGGAGGAATGAGCCTTTGCTACTTCTAGCCAACGATCAGCTTAACTATGAGAAAGTACATACCTATTCCTGTAACGTCTATGACCGTTGTAAGAAGTGGCCCAGCCATCATGGCGGGATCTATTTTCAGGAAACGAGCAAGGAAAGGGAGTGCAGCACCTAAGATGTTGGAATACACAACCACTGTCAAAAGGGCAATGGAAACAGCAAGATTCACCGTTAGATCATGAGATATTATGAAAGCTCTCAGAAATAGAACAGCAGCAAGTACTCCTCCCATCATGAGTCCCATGCCAGCTTCTCTTAAAAGAACCTTCCACCAATCCTTGAGCTTCAACTCTCCAAGGGCAAATCCTCTTATTATGAGAGCCGATATCTGAGAACCCGTATTACCACCGGTATCAATCATCGTTGGTATGAAGGCCGCCACAACTACCATTCCTTTTAGAACTTCCTCAAAACCTTTTATAATGTTCCCGTTTATACTCTCAAGAAGCAATAGAAGTATGAGCCATATCACTCTTTTCCTGAAAAGATCCCAAGGGGAAGTATGAAAATAGGAAGTTTGTATCATCTCCATAGAAGCCATTTTGTATATGTCCTCTGTTGCCTCTTCTTCGATAACATCCACTATGTCATCTATTGTGATGATGCCGACGAGTCTTTCTTCACTGTCCACAACTGGTATAACCAGAAGGTCGTACTTCTTCATAATCATCGCAACTTCCTCTTGATCGGCTGTGGTGTAAACGAACATGGGATCTGGTTTCATGATATCCCTGACCTTAACTTCGGGATCTGCAAAAATCAGATTCTTAAGCTCCACGGTTCCTAAAAGTTTTCTCGTTCTGTCTATGACGAACAACGTGTAGATGGTTTCTTTGTTTTTCCCAGTTTCTCTCACATGCCTCAAAGCCTCATCAACTGACATGTTTTCTTCCAAGTCAACGTATTCTGGTGTCATGAGTCTACCAGCAGAATTAGGTGGATAATTTAGTAGCTCCATGGTTATCTCTCTATCCTCAGGAGCAAGGTAGGATATCAGTCTTTTGACGACGTTAGCCGGCATTTCATCGAAGAGTTCTGCCCTGTCATCTGGATCCATACTGCTCAATATGTCCCTTATCCGATCCTCTTTGAAGAGAGAAAGAAGCTTCGTTTGCTCATCTGGTTCCAATTCGCTGAAAACATAGGCTGCCAATTCTTTTGGAAGTAATCTGAAGACTATCACTTTTTCTTCAGGTGGAAGATCTTCTATCATCTCAAGGATGGTGGCAGGTTCCTGATCTTCCAGAATGGTTTTAAGGGTTCTGAGGTTGCCGCTTTCTATGAATTTTTTCACATCTATTTTCACGGTGAATTTCATGATATCACCACCAAATCGCAGATTCGAAGTTATTCTACCACGATGTTTTTTCAAAAATTAAAGAACATTTCGTATGATGTGTGAAGAAATGGTATAATCCAAGATGACAAAAAAATACTTGAGGAGGGGAAAACATGAAAAAACTCCTGGTGATAGCTTTTGTGATGGTTGCGGCCTTTGCCCTGGCTGAAATTAACCTCAGTGTTTTCGGTGGTTATGCCTTCACCATAACATCAACACCTGTCGATGCAGCCAGTGCTTCCTACATTGATGTTGCTCTGGATCTAACATACGGTATTTCGAACCAGTTCGATGCAGGTGCGGGTGTTGGATTTGCATATTTCTTGAACAGTGCAGCAACTGAACTCATAAATGCTTCTCAGAACGCTTTCACCCTGGACATATTTGCAGTCGGTAAATACAGCATCGGGATTGATGATAATTCCAAGGTTGTAATGAGAGTATTTGGAGGGGCTTCCATCCCTGAGCTCGATTTCAAGAGCTTGGGATACGTTTTTGGAGCGGGAGCGTTTTACTCAAGAAAATATGAAGGTATGAGGATAGGGCTTGGAGCTTCTGTTGAAATGAGAAATTACGGTGAAGGAAAAAGCATGACGTCTGTTCCTGTGGGTGTTAGGATAGATGTGAGCTTCTGAGGGGGCACTCCCCTCTTGATTTTTGATATGGAAAGATTCGTAAAAGCAGTAGAAAAGGCATTGATTAAGATAGCAGAAAGGGATTTAAGGGAAATAGATATCTCGGAAATATGGGTAGAAACCTCTCTGCCTAAAGATTTTATACTGGAGATACTAAAAAAGGAAAATCTCAAAGTACCCGATAGGATATCTGTCATAAAGGATGGGGAGGAGGTAATCTGGAAAAGGTCGAAATCCTGAGAGCTCAGAGTTATGAAGAAGCCTATCACAAGCTTTTAAAAGCTTTAAAGGGTTACTCCCATCTCTTCACGTCTCTGAAGAAGGTTCTTGTAAAACCCAACCTTCTTTCTCCTAAGAAACCTGATGAGCATGTGACCACACATCCTCTCGTTGTTAAAGCCGTCCTGGAGTTTCTATTGGCTTTAGGTGTGAAACCTGTCGTTGGTGATAGTCCAGCTGTTGGTAATCTAGAGAGGGTAGCAAGAGTTTCGGGCATAAAAGATGTGTGTGATGAACTCGGTGTGGAGTTAGTGCCTTTCGAGGATTACGTGATCGTTAATGGAGAAATCTTCAGAAATATAAAAATAGCCAAAGTTGTTTTCGAAGTGGATGGAGTTGTGAATCTACCAAAACTCAAAACACATTCTCAAATGGTAATGACGCTCGGTGTGAAGAACACCTTCGGTTGTATCGTGGGTATCGAGAAATCATCATGGCATTTGAGGGCGGGAACCGATGAGAATTTTGCAAAACTTTTGATAGATGTCCATAAAGTGGTTTCACCGATTCTAACAGTTCTCGACGGTGTGTGGGGAATGGAAGGAAACGGCCCCTCAAATGGTGAGAAAAGGTTCTTCGGAGTTTTAGCCATTTCAAGAAATGCTTTCGCACTGGACGATGCGATTGTGAGATCCCTTGGTGTAAGTCCTGATGACGTGTTCGTTCTGAAAGAAGCGAGAAAGAGAGGTTTGATTCCAGATTACGAGATCGCTGGAGATGATTTCAAAAGTACCATTAAACTTCCAACTACGAGATCCTTTCTGAGCAGAGCTGGTAAAATAATAGAGCCTCTCATAACCAGAGTACCTCATTTTGACAAGAAAAAGTGTGTTAAATGTGGTATATGCGAGGAAAAATGCCCAGCCGAAGCCATAGATGTTAAAGCTCAAAAAATAAATTATGAGAGATGTATAAGATGTTATGTCTGTCATGAAGTATGTCCTGAAAACGCTATGAAGCTTGTGAGGAGAGTGTTTTCACTGGGAAGATGATTCTTCTTCTGGTGCAGGAATATCAGGAAAGAATGCTATGAGAAGTATTCCGATAACTGTGAGGATTCCTCCCCCCAGGAAATATATCTTATGTATCGCCATCATGTCAAGAAGAGCTCCATACATAGCTATACCTATTGGCATGGTACCCTGTGCCATCAGCATCAGTATGGAAAAAGCTCTTCCTCTAATCTCAGTTGGTGTTTCCCTTTGGAAGATAACCTCTATTGGAACGTCCACAAACTGAACTAGAAACCCCATGAGAACCAGAAGTACCGAGAAGAATATGAACATTTCCCAAGTGTTAAATCTGCTAAGGGTCCCCGGAAGAGTTAACACACCGAATATGGGGACCAAAAATAGAACGAAAACCAAGGATCCTTTCATGATCTTTGATACGTTTCTCTTTGCGAAGAAGGTGGCCAGCAGGGCATTTCCCATGAGAGCACCAACTATGAAAATTGATTCGAGGTATCCAAATTGTTGGGGAGAGAATTTTACAACTTCTCTAAGAGTGTAAGGATACAGAACCTGAAACATTGGTGATAAAAAAACATTTATTGTCATCGCTCCCAGAACTATCATACGCAGTATACTATGGGACCAGACGAACATGAGCCCTTCTTTTATTTCCGAAACGACTTTCTTCAAAGTTAAAGCACCTTTCAATGCACTTTGATGATACTCTATGAACATCTCACTGAACCCTGAAATTAGAAAGGATAAACCGTTAATCAAGAAAATAATCTTTATTCCATAAAAACCATACAACACACCACCCGCAGCGGGTCCTATAAGCTGTGGTATGAAATTTATCATTCCCATTATGGAATTCGCCCTTGTGAGTTGTTCTTTCGGTACGATATCTGGTATCATGGCTCCTGTTGGTATCATGAAAAGATTGTCCATGATGGCCATAAAGACCTGTGAGAGGTAAAGTATTCTAATACTTAGAAGATCCTTGTACGCGATGTAAGCGAGGATAATCACGAGAATCCCCCTTAAATAATCCATCCATACCATGAGATGCTTTCTGTTAACCCTATCACCAATGAGGCCAGCAAAAGGCATTATGATGATACGAGGTATCATGTAGAACAACGCCATTTTGGCCATGATGGAACCAGAGTGTGTAAGATCCAGAACAAGCAAAGGGATAGCAACAGCCTGGATTGAACTTCCAAGTATCGATACGAGCCTTCCTAGAGCGATCAATGCAAGATTCTTCTTCCACCCCATCTGATCACCTCATGAAAAATTGTACTTCAAATATATCAAAAAAGTCAAGGTGATTATTCAATATTTATCACTTATAATTAAAAATTATTGGGATTATTTGTAAAAAATTTCAAAATGGCAGGATTAATCAGGAAAAATAAAAGTCGGCAAGGCATGACATCCTGACACCCTTTCCAAAGATCCTAGCATTTTTTCTTCCTTTTGAATTCGTACATCTTTCTGTCAGCCTCTTTTATGGCTTTTACGACGTCTTCACCAACTTTCCATTCAGCTATACCAGCTGTTATCGATATACTGGCCTTGAACTTCTTCTTTCTCACAGAATTTCTGATTCTTCTTATGACCTTTTTCGCCGTGTCGATACTTTCACCCGGAAGAGCTATTAGAAACTCATCCCCTCCGTATCTGACAGCGGCATCCGTGAGCCTGATATTCTCCTTTATAGCCTTTGCCAATATCTTTAAAGCTTCATCTCCTGTTTGATGGGAAAATCTGTCGTTTATCCCTTTCAGATTATCGAGATCTATGAATATGAATGCTATTCTTCCGTTTTCTTCCCTTTCCTGTCTGTTTATCTCTTTCGGCAACCATTCCTCGAAAAAGAACGTTCTGGTGTAAAGTTTTGTCAGATGATCGAGATAAGCACGTTCTTTAAGCTTGTTTAAAAGGCTTTTGGCATACAGGATAACTACAACTAAACCTGCTAGAACAAGAACGCTACCCAAAAAAGATATAGGATGAGATAACAATCGAAGGGCGGTGCCTATTCCGATTAGAGAAAACCCTAACCCTATGATAGGAAAGTCTGCTTGGCAGAGGAGAAGGATGAAAACGACCATTAATACTTCCTCTGAGAACACAAGAATTCTTGCAATCGATGAAAGATGGCTCTCCCACAGAGAAACTATCGATCCTGTAGCCAGGACAAAGAATGATAAGGTCAAGGAAATTATCCATTTTTTAACTTTCATTTTCATACTCCCTGAAGAACGTGTGTTATCTTTATTTTTCACCCTATCACTTGAGTATCTTAAAATACGGCATGTTGAGTTGAAATAAAAAACATGTGACTTTTTTGAAATAATATATTATCCTACTGTTCCAATACAGCTCCGAAAGAGATTAATAATTAAATCGGAAAATACATTTCCGAGGATATTTTAACTCGCTTTTATCATAATATTGACAAGCTTTCGATGTTTCTTTTCTAACTCAGTTTCTCACATCGATAAATCCAGAAAGTCTGATATCCCTTGAAGAGGCACCAACTCGTATCTCGTAGATTCCTTTCTCTAGAACCCATTTGTTTGTTTTCTCATTGAAGTAAGTAAGAGAGGCGATATCCACACTCACCGTTATCCGCTCTCGCTCTCCTGGATTCAAAAGTTTCGTTTTCACGAATCCTTTCAATTCCTGGAAAGGTTTTTCCGCTTTTCCTTTCGGTGCTCTCACATACACCTGGGCCACTTCTTTTCCTGGAACTTCACCGATGTTTACAATGTCGAACGAAACGCGTATGCTGCTCTCATCCTTCTCGAGTTTCAGGTTTTCATAGTTGAACGTTGTGTAGGACAGACCGTATCCAAATTCATAGGCTGGCTCAACATCGAAAGTATCGAAGTACCTGTATCCCACGTAAATACCTTCTTCGTAAACGACCTTTTTCGGA
>QNAV01000014.1:0-11614 GCA_003641585.1 Thermotoga sp.
AAGAGATGATTTGGGAATAGAATCTGGAGAGCATCAAGAGATATGTTATGCTCTTCATGCGGAACAGAACGCATTGATGCAGGCAGCTAGATTCGGTATATCTACAGACGGGGCGACTATGTATGTAACACACAAACCTTGTTCCATCTGTGCAAGGTTGATAATAAATGCTGGTATAAAGAGAGTGGTTTATCACTACGATTATCCAGATCCACTCACTGAATTTTTGTTCACCATGACAGGTGTCGTCGTTGAAAGGATAAGTTTTGATGGAGGTGAATTGAGTGAAAGTGAATAGATTGCTCTCATATTTAAGGGTAGACAGATGGCCAACAGTGTGGTGTCCAGGATGCGGGAATGGCATCATCCTTAAAGCCTTTTTAGAAGCAGTTGAACAACTCGGTTTGAGGAGAGAAAGAGTAGCCGTTGTTTCCGGTATAGGTTGTTCCTCCAGAGCCACAGGATACCTTGATTTCAACACCCTTCACACCTTGCATGGGAGAGCCATCGCTTTCGCCACTGGTGTGAAGTTGGCAAGACCTGAATTCAACGTTATAGTCATGGGTGGAGATGGAGATCTCGTATCGATAGGGGGAAACCACTTCATACACGCGTGCCGTAGAAATCTCGATATAACAGTTATAGTGTACAACAACATGATATATGGCATGACCGGGGGGCAGTATTCCCCGACGACACCTCTTGAGAAAATCGCTTCGACATCGCCTTATGGGAACATAGAAAAACCCTTTGATGTCGTGAATCTTGCTCTCTCAGCAGGTGCAACTTACGTCGCTCGAGCAACGGTTTTTCACTATCCTCTCCTTGTAAGGTATATAAAAGAAGGAATAGAACATAAGGGAATGGCGGTGATAGATGTTATAACAAATTGTCATACCTACTTTGGGAGGTACAACGGTATGTCGGAACCATTCGAAATGCTCGAATATTTCAAAAACAATTCTATCCCTGTTGATAAGGCATCGAAGATGAGCGAAGCGGATTTAAAAGGGAAGATCGTAATAGGTGTCTTCAAAAAAGAGAGAAAACCTGATTACCTTGAACTCTACAGGAAACTCCTTGAAAAAGTGAAGGTGGAGGAGGTAGTCGAATGAAGAATCCCATAGCTATCAGGATTTCTGGAATTGGAGGTCAAGGGAGCATTCTAATGGGTCTAACGCTGGCAAAAGCAGCCGTTTATGATGGAAAAGAGGTTGTCCAAACTCAATCTTATAGTGAGCAGGTAAGAGGTGGCATGAGTCACTGTGATGTACTCATAGGGGATGATCCTATAGACTATCCAAAAGCCGAGCAATTCGATATAATGTATTTCATGCATTCTTTACCTTTCCTGGAGTATCACAAATTGTTGAAGAGTAACGGCGTCATATTCATAGATAGCACTTCTGTGAAGGAGATACCGAATGTTGTGAGGAGGATAACGAAGAAAATCATGACACTTCCCATAACGGAACTTTCGATTAAAAAATTTGGAACACCAGTTGTCGCCAACATGATCGGACTCGGTGTGATGATAAAAACGTGTGGAATAGTTTCCATGGATTCCGTGAAAAAAGCTTTGAAAGATCTTGTCAGAAAGAGTTATATAGATATGAACATGAGGGCGGTGGAGTATGGATATACCCTCGTTCAAAAGGAATACAGAATCAAACAGAACTTTTACTCATCAAAAAGGCTCACAACGAACTTCGAATAATAATCTTTTATCATCCTTCAAACACGCAACAGAGGGTATCGTGGAAGCCATTCTTTCTGAGAGAAATCTGAAGATACATTTCATTATAGGTATATCCGTGATAATCACGGTTTTTTTCCTGCCACTGAACGAGATGGAAATGCTTTGGATAATCTTCGCGGTTTTCTCGGTCATAGGGGCCGAACTGATAAACACCTTTGTTGAAGGCCTTCTGGATATGAAGAGTGTGGAATTCAATCCCCGGGTGAAATTCGTCAAAGACGTGGCGGCTGGCGTGGTTTTATGGAATGCTCTCTTTGCTGTGGCCGTTGGTATCGTGATATTGGGGAGGGTATTGTTCTCTTTTAAACCACTTTCTGGTAAGATCTTCATAATGTTCGTCCTGATCTTCTTCCCGGTTTTATCACTCGTTCTGAGGAGGAAAAAGCATGGAAAAGATAAGAGTGATGATAGCAGATGATTCAGCTTTCATGAGAATGGTTCTCAAAGATATCATCGATTCTCAACCGGATATGAAAGTTGTAGCTATAGCAAAAGATGGCTTGGAAGCAGTTGAATTCGCTGTCAAATGTGAACCAGACGTTATAACTCTAGACGTGGAAATGCCCAAGTTAAACGGAATAGAAGCTTTAAAACTCATTATGAAGAAGAAGCCAACAAGGATCATAATGGTGAGTAGCCTCACAGAAGAGGGTGCTGACATCACCCTGACTGCACTCCAACTTGGAGCGGTGGATTTTCTGACAAAACCCAGTGGCTCTATCTCAATGACCTTCAGAGAGGTTGGAAACGTCTTAGTGGAAAAAATAAGGAACGCCGTTAAAGTTGACCCCAGCAAGCTTCTTTTAAAGCGACGCCCCGTAAGAGTGAGTCTGAAGAGGCCAAGCGTCACGGAGAAAATCGTCGTCATAGGATCTTCAACTGGAGGTCCAAGATCCCTGGATATGATAATTCCCAACCTTCCCGCCGATTTTCCTTACCCCATCGTTATAGTTCAACACATGCCACCGGGCTTTACCAGGTCTCTTGCCACGAGATTGGATAAAGCATCAGAACTCACGGTTAAAGAGGCAGAAGAAGGGGATGTTCTGAAGAAAGGAATCGTCTACGTTGCGCCGGGAGATCACCATCTTGGGGCAAAATATGAAAATGGTGACGCGAAATTGTTTTTGGATAACAAGACTGGTAAAATTAACAACGTAAGACCCTCTGTGGATTATACTCTGGACAAGATAGTGGAGATATATAAGAACAGAACAATAGCCGTCATATTGACGGGTATGGGGCGAGATGGCACAAAAGGTGCTTTCAAGGTTAAATTCTATGGGGGGACAGTCATAGCAGAAGCCGAAGAAACGTGCGTCGTGTTTGGAATGCCAAAATCCGTGATAGATGAAGGGTACGCTGACTACATCCTCCCAGCCTATAAGATCCCCGAAAAACTTGTGGAACTCGTTTGAGGAGGGATCGACATATGAAACGGGGGGTTTTGTTCGTAATCATCGTACTGATAGCGGTAGTTTCCTCTGCAAAATATTTTGTTGTGAATTACGTTGTTCAAAGAGGAGATAGCATTTGCAGCATTTCTCAGGATTTTGGAATATCGCCTTCCACTCTCATCGATTGGAATCCCGATATTACAAAGAAACCTTTAAGATCTGGGCAGATTCTCAGAATTCCCCAGCCTGAGGGATACATATACGAGGTCAAGAAAAAAGATACGTTGTCTTCCATAGCGAAGAGATTCTTCACGACAGTTGAGGATATAATGATAGCTAATGACATGAAGAACTCGGTTATCTACCCTGGAGAAAAGATCTTTGTCCCTTTGTCTGTCATAGGGAAGGCGTTCAATGACGAGCGGGTGTTTCTTTGGCCGATTTACGGCAGGATATCGTCCCCTTACGGATGGAGAATACATCCAATAACGAAGAGGTTATCCTTCCATACGGGTTTGGATATAGCAGCTCCTGAGGGAACACCCATTTTTGCAGCTGAAAGTGGGATCGTAACTTTTGCTGGTGAAAAAGCAGGGTATGGCCTTCTGATCATTGTGAAGAGTGGAAAGTACCAGATTCTCTACGGTCATCTCTCAAGAATCTGCGTTTACAACGGTCAGTTCGTCAGGAAAGGTCAGTTGATTGGAAGGGTGGGGAATACCGGTTTGAGTACTGGGCCTCACCTTCATTTTGAAGTTAGAATCGAAGGAAAGCATACCAATCCCATTGTATATCTGCCTTCTTCGAGAAGAATGTACGTTCTCAAGAGAAGTCAATACGGGGTTGGTGGTAAGTGAAAATACTTGTTAGTGCATGCCTTTTGGGACTTCCAACAAGATTCGACCTTCTGTCGAAACCGTGTGATAAGATCCTGAACCTTCTAGAAAAACACGTTATCATACCTGTTTGTCCAGAACAATTGGGAGGCCTTGGAACACCAAGGCCTCCTTCTGAAATTCAAGGAGGGAAGGGATGGAATGGCGAAGAAAAGGTGATCAACATCAAGGGTGAAGACGTGACGGAGAATTTCGTGAGAGGAGCGGAGTTAACAGTCAAAATAGCAAGACTTTTAAAAGTAGATCTTGTCATTTTAAAATCTGGAAGCCCCTCGTGTGGGGTTCATGAAGTTTACGATGGTACGTTCACCAAAAATCTTGTGAGAGGTTCAGGAGTGACAGCATGGTTTTTAAAGAAGGAAGGATTCCATGTCATTGACGAAAATGACTCACTTCTCGATGATCTCGTATAATTTGAAGGCAATTTCATGAGATCTTTTGGTTATCTCATCTATATCTCCTCTGAAAGCACTCCCAAAGATCTTGGTCGTGTATATGAACGAGAACTTGGAGAGAAGATATTTCACGTTCTCTGCTGCCTCATCGGGGACAGGTACTAGAAGAGATTCCAGCCATTTTTCGAACAAACCAAAAGATGGATTCTCTCCTTTCGTGTTTTCGAGAAGGATGTTCAAAGAATTCACAAGATGATGAAGGTGATAATATTTCGATATCCCTTCGATTATGTCCTTCGCGAAATCTTTAGGAAATGGCCAGGAAATAGGTTCGTGATAGTTAAAAAAAGCCACACCTGTTCGAACACTGATAGAGTTCAGAACGATTTCTCTTTCCATGTAAGCTTTGCTATCTTTATAACTCATGAGGAACAATCTCCTCATAGTCGCTATTTTTTTGAGATCCATCGGTGACAGCAAGAAACTCCCCGTTTTGGTTTGCGGGTCAAGCCTCAGATTTTTCGGCACAGTGTAGAATTCAATACCTTTATGAAGTACATGAAGCAAATTTCCACCATCCCTTTTTAGAGAACGCTTCCAGAAGTTCCTCGAATATGTATCTTGATAGATCAAACCCCATCTCACTTAAAGATATTCTATCACCATGAACGTTGAAATACTCTCTGAATCTCTCCGCAAATTCTTGCAAAGGTCTGTATCTTTCATATCCGAATCTTTTGATGATTTCTTCCTTACACACACCTTCTCTTAATCTCAAGGACATGAAGATCGTTTCAACGAACTCCTCATCACCGTCATTCACTCTCTTGTAACCGTATGGTAAGATTCCATTGTTTACCATCTTCATATATTCAGTTATATCACTGACATTGACGTACCTCAGTCTACCAATATGCCCACCGGATGACACTCCTATTCCTAGGTACTCTTCATTCTTCCAATACGATAAATTGTGAATACACTCTTTCCCTTCTCTGGCAAAATTTGATATCTCATACCTCAAATAACCTCTTTTCCTCAAAAACTTCAGGAATCTTGCATGTCTTCTCGCAATTTCTTCTTCACTTGGTAGTTTTAAGACACCTTTATCGATCAATCTTTTCAATGGCGTTTCTTCATCGGTATCGAGAAGATACAATGAAACATGAGAAGGTGAGTACGTCTCCAATAACTTCATATTCCTTTCTATAGTTTCATCTGTTTCCATCGGTAGTCCCAATATGAAATCGGTGTTCACGTTCTCGAAATACGTCATCAAAATGGAAAGAGCTCTATCGATTTCCTTCGTTCCATGGGGTCTTTTCACTGTTTCAAGGACTGTATCATCGAAAGCTTGAACTCCAAGACTTATCCTGTTTATTCCCATTTCAAGGTAATGACGAACTTTTCGGGCTGTAACACTGTCTGGATTCATTTCTACCGTTATCTCCAAAGGTTCATACACACCGGATAATTTTTCCAATTTTTTCAGGATTCTTTCAATGTAGCACTCTGGTACAAAATTTGGAGTGCCTCCTCCGAAATAAACCGTTTTCACGCTCTTGCTATTTAAAAGACTAGAATACATTTCAAGTTCCTTTAGCACTGTTTCGAAGTACTCTTCAATGCGCGGGAAGTTGATATAGGAGACAAAGTCGCAGTACAGGCATTTTGATTTGCAGAAAGGTATGTGAACGTACACGCAAACATCAGAATTCGACTCCTGCAAACCACTTTTTTTCATCACATATCACCCTCAAATTGAATGGATCCTTCAACTTCAGATATAAACTGGGATATAACCCTTTTTGCGAAAGTCCAAGGAATAGGTTCAAAGATCCTTTCATACCCTTCAAATCGAAATCTTTCCAAAGGCCAAAATCCACGCAAAATCCATCAAACCATCCTATACCGGAGAAAAAACCCTTCTCTGCAAACCCAACTGAAAAGATCGAAGCTCCAGAATGCATTCCCACACTCATTCTCGGAATTTTCAGAAGAGCTTTTGAGAAGTTCAGCGAAGGATGGGATATGTAGGAGAAGTAATCGCTGGATATGGAATAACCTAAAACTTTCATGGAGGATCTTCCTTCATTTATGGCAAAAGCTCTCTCGGATCCGATCGTGTAAAACGTTCTCGTTTCCATGGACACAGGGAATGAAGATTTTATCTTCAGATCCATCGATATGCTCCAACCATTCCCAGCAGAAAGAGCAAATCTCTTGATTGTTTCTCCTTTTTTGACCCTCAAAAGAATCAGATTTTTGTAATGAACATCCTTTCTCTCAAACGAGAGCCCCAGAGATATTTTACAGTTCCAAATTTCCAGAAATACATTATCGCCAACTGACACGAAGAATCCATCTGGATAAAGGAAGAAAGAAGATGCCATCAGAAAAGATGGAAAAAGGAGTATGATGATCCACACTCTCACATCATTCACCCTCCAGGAGTTTCCTTGCTATCTCATTGGCAAGTTTTGGATTAGCTTTCCCTTTCGTTTCTCTCATAACAGCTCCTATGAAAAATCCCATCACACCTTTCTTTCCCTTCTTGTACTGTTCCACAGCTTTTGGGTTTTCTTCCATAGCCTTTTTGATAATACTTTCTATGAGCTTTGTATCGTTTATTTGAATAAGGCCTCTCTCTTCTACCAACTCAGAGGGCATCTTACCCGTCTCGAAAATCTCAGGGAATATCTCCTTGGCGATCTTTATGGATATCTTCCCTTCATCCATCAATCTGAAGAGATCCGCAAAATGTTCTGGCTTTATCTTCATGTCCGAAATATCCATGTCTTTTTCCTTCAATTCCCTTAAAAGCTCTGTCATGATCCAGTTGCTTAGCTCCTTGGGTTTTCTGACGATCTTTACACACTCTTCGTAAAAATTTGCCAGCTCTTTGGTGGAGGTCAGAACCATGGCATCGTACTCTGGCAGACCGTATTCTTCCATGAATCTTTCGGCTTTCTGATCGGGAAGCTCAGGCAGGCTTTTTCTAATGTTTTCCACAAAATCTTCAGTGAGAATCACAGGGGGGATATCTGGTTCTGGAAAGTATCTGTAATCACTTTCTTCCTCTTTTCCTCTCATCGATACAGTTGTCTTAGTTGAGAGATCCCAGCCTCTGGTTTCCCTTTCAACATCTTCACCTTTTTTCATAGCCTCAACTATCCTGTTGTATTCATACTCAAGAGCTTTCTCGACGAATTTGAAGGAATTCATGTTTTTGACTTCGACTCTGTTGCTCTGCCTTCCCGTTTCCAGATCCACAACAGATATGTTCGCATCGCACCTCAAAGCGCCCTTTTCCATATCCCCAGAGCTCACATCGGTGTACCTCACTATGGATCTCAGTTTTTCCATGAAAACCCTCGCTTCCCTTGGAGAGGATATATCAGGTTCTGTGACAATCTCTATGAGAGGAACTCCACATCTATTCATATCGACGAGACTGTACAGGGCTTTTGTTATAGAATCGCTCTCGTGGATCAATTTTCCAGCGTCTTCTTCTATGTGAAGTCTTCTTATCCTTATCTTCTTCCTTCCCTCTTCACCCTGTATCTCCACGTATCCATCTTGGGCCAATGGGTAGAAGTACTGCGTTATCTGATAACCTTTTGGTAAATCCGGATAGAAGTAGTTCTTTCTATCGAACCTTGAGAAAAGATTTATCCTGCAACTCAAGGCGAGAGCCGCTTTTACGGCCAGAACTATCATCTCCTCGTTTGGAACAGGAAGAGCTCCAGGTTGTCCCGTACAGACCGGACATATCGCCGTGTTTGGAGGAAGATCGAAGACATCTGCTCTGCAGGAACAGAACGCTTTTGTTCTCGTGGACAGTTGAACATGTATTTCAAGCCCTATCACAGCTTTGTATCTCATCGTGTCACCTCCGCCATGGGGAATCTACCATTTTCGTTGTAGGGAGATGACTTTTCGACGGCTCTCCCCACTCTGAGAACTTTCGAGTCATCGAATCTTTTCCCCATTATCTGAATTCCTACAGGAAGACCTTTAGAAAACCCAAAAGGAATGCTCAGAGCTGGGAAACCACCAAGATTTGCAGGTATCGTGAATATATCCATGAGGTAATACGTCAAAGGATCCTTTATCTCCCCTATTTTGTATGCAGGTACAGGAGAAGTTGGTGTCAGGATGGCATCAAAATTTTCAAGAATTTCGTTTATCTCGTCTGAGATCTTTTTTCTAACTCTCTGAGCTTTGTCGAAATACGCTTCGTAATATGCAGCACTTAAAGTGAAAGTCCCGAGCATGATCCTTCTTCTAACTTCCTCACCGAACCCTTCGTTCCTGGTCCTCATGTAGGTTTCTTTGAGCCCCTCTTTTTCTATTCTCAAACCGTATTTGACCCCATCATACCTTGCAAGGTTGGAACTTGCTTCTGCAGGTGCAATTATGTAGTACGTCGCAACAGAGTACTTCAAATGTGGCATGTTGACCTTCTCAACACTCGCTCCTAATTTTTCTAAAAGCTTTATGAACTCTTCGAAAGATTCCGCAACACCATCATCCAACCCTTGAGAGTAAACCTCATTAGGAACTGCAAATTTCATACCCTCGATACCATTCTCTATCCCTTCTAAAAATCTCATTTTTCTGTCAACAGTTGTTGAATCGTTGGGGTCTTTCCCATATATAACTTCCATGATGATGGCAGCATCTCTGACCGTTTTGGTTATGGGCCCTATTTGATCTAGAGAACTTGCAAAGGCAACAAGACCGTATCTTGAAACCAAACCGTAGGTTGGTTTGAATCCGACAACACCGCAGAAAGCAGCTGGTTGCCTTATCGATCCCCCTGTGTCACTACCAAGGGATGCTATCACCATACCAGCTGAAACGGCTGCGGCTGATCCCCCACTGCTACCACCAGGTACTCTTTCCAGATCCCAGGGGTTTCTGGTAACGAAAAATGCGGATCTTTCAGTACTGGAACCCATGGCGAATTCATCCAAGTTCGTTTTACCGACAATAACGAACCCTGCCTTTTTCAACTTTTTCACGGCAGTCGCATCATATGGGGAATCATAATTTCCCAGAATCTTGGAAGCGCACGTTGTTTTCGTTCCGAGAACGAGTATGTTGTCTTTTATCGCGACGGGAATACCCCAAAATTTTCCTGCCCTCCAACTGGGATTTTCTACAAGGCTGATGAAAGCCCTCACCTTATCATCAAGTTTCTTTATGGTGTCGAAGGATTCTTTGATGAGAGATTTTCTCCTTTCATCATCGAGCTTGAGAGCCTCTTCTATAGTCAATTCTTTATACGTCAACTCGTTCACCTCCTACAGAAGATATGATAGCACAGCTCCTCATGTTCTGTTTTCAATCGAGATTTTCTCACCTTGATCTGGTAATGGAAAAACTGTAATATTTTTAAAAAATGCATATATATGCAATATAATTGGGAATGAGGAGGTGGTAAAGGTGAGAAAAGATATCGTGATACTGGGAGGAGGTCCCGCAGGACTTCTGACCGCTGCAACTGCGAAGAAAAACTTTCCAGACAAGAGTGTTCTTCTCATCAGGAAAGAAGAAGTTGGTATGGTACCGTGTGGTATCCCCTACATATTCTCCACGATCGGTAACGTGGAAGGAGACATCCTAGGATTGGATAACTTCAAGAAGCTAGGTGTCGAGTTTCTCTTCGAAGAAGTCCTGGATGTCGATTTCAGTTCGAAAAAGGTGAAAACCGCTTCAGGAAAAGAGATCGAGTACGACAAACTCGTTTTAGCACTCGGTTCAAAACCCATAATTCCCAGGATAGAAGGAATTGACCTTGAAGGAATATTCCCCGTATCGAAGTATAAGGATGACCTTGAAAAGATCTTTTCGTATCTTAAAGAATCAAAGAAGGTCGTAATCGTTGGCGGTGGATTCATAGGTGTTGAAGTAGGCGATGAGATAAGAAAGCAGGGAAAAGATGTTACGATCGTTGAAGCTCTTGATCATTTACTTCCCACAGCTTTCGACCCGGAATTTGGAGAGTTGCTTGAGAAAAATCTGGCGGAGAAAGGTGTGAAAATTTTCACTAATAGAAAAGTAACCAAGTTCGTGGGAAGCGGAAAAGTGGAAAAGGTCGTTCTTGAAGATGGAGGAGAACTGGAAGCGGATATCGTTCTGATATCGATAGGCTACAGACCGAACGTGGATCTTGTGAAAGATAAGGGTATAAGAATAGGTGAAGGAGGCGGGATATGGGTAGACGAATACATGAGAACGAGTATTCCAGATGTATTCGCGGTTGGAGACTGTGCAGAACACAGATGCTTTTTCACCAGAAGACCGAGTAAGTTGATGCTAGCGTCGATTGCCACTTTTGAAGCAAGAATAGCTGGAACGAACCTGTATGGACTCAAGGTTTTCAGAAGAAATAAGGGAACTCTCGGTATCTTTTCAACATCCATAGAAGGTTTGACTCTAGCAACCGCGGGAATGATAGAGAAAGTGGTCAAGGAAGAAGGATTCGAGTATATCGTGGGAGAAGCAACAGGCATCGATAGACATCCTGGTACGATTCCAGACAAGTCCCAGGTGAAAGTGAAATTAATTTTCTCAAAAGTTAGTTTGCATCTTCTAGGTGGACAGATAGCCGGTGGAAAGAGTGTTGGAGAGATGATAAACATCCTGGCAATGGCACTACAGACTGGAGCAACCGCGAATGACTTGTTCACACTCCAGATAGGAACCCATCCTCTTCTTACGGCACCTCCAACCGCATATCCCATAATCTCAGCTGCAGAGAACGCTTTGATGAAAGTCAAATGTTGAGAGGGCCTTAAGGCCCTCTCTTTCGTTTTGGGTGTAGAATATACAAAAAGCTCTTTGGAGGTGATTTTTGTTGAAGGGGACGTTACTCTATGGGCAATCGGGAGGCGTGACGAGCGTCATAAACGCCACAGCTTTTGGTGTTCTTGATGAGGCTTTAAGATCGAAAGCTTTCGATAGAATTCTAGTCATGAAAAACGGAATATCTGGCTTCATGGAAGAAAAGTTTTTAGATATGACCGATGTCGATCTCAAGAAACTCGAGATTTTAAGAGAGCTTCCAGGTGCTTTTTTTGGTTCATGTAGAAAGAACCTGAAAACCGATGAAGAATTCGAAGAACTCTTCAAAGTTTTTGAAAAGTACAACGTGAGATA
>QNAV01000015.1:0-11594 GCA_003641585.1 Thermotoga sp.
GGAGTTCGATCTTTTGGGTAGAAAAAGAAGGAGTATATACCTGGGGAACGATCCAAGTGTCTTCGTTTACAGTAAGGGGAAATTCTACATTTCTCTATTTTCGAACGGCACGCTGATCGCATTGGATGAGAGAAATTTCAGAATTGTGGAGCGTTATAGAATCGGGATCCCTTCATCTTATTTCTACATAAGAGATGATGAGATAATCTACATGTGTTATTGGAGAAAAAGAAACGATCCGGCAGTTATCAGAATAAAAGGAAGGCAGATGAAAAAGATCTACCTCGATCTTGAAAGACCTCTCAGATACATAGAGGGTGCAACTGGAGAGTACTTTCTGGATTATAAGAATGGAAAGCTAGTTAAGCTGGTGAGAGGTGAAGTTGTTTGGAATGTTAACCTGCCGGATCTTTCGTACAGTCTCTCCTTCTTTGGAAAGGATCTTGCAGTTTCCAGCCTCGTTGAACCCGTTGTGAGCGTTGTCGACAGGAATGGAAAAGTGAAAAAACTCAAAGTTCCACACCCCGTTTTGGACTTAAAAGAAATAGGGGATCATCTTGTCGCTATCTCGAACTCAGAGAATGAGGTATACCTTCTGAGCGACAGGGGTGTCATCTTCAGAGAAAAGACAGGGAAATACCCTTTGAAAATCTTCAAATTCGGGAAGAAAGAGTTTGCGATACTGTGTTCTGACTCACAAGAGCTACTGTTTTATAGGATCAAGTAGACAAAAATCCCCCGTCCACAGGTACTAAAGCTCCGTGGACGTAACTTGAAACATCGCTTGCAAGGATAACAACGACTCTGGCCACTTCATCCGGCATGCCGAATCTTCCTAAAGGAAGTCTACTTTTAAAGTCCATTGCGATCTTCATGAGGTCAACATCGAACTTCAAGGCACCTTTTTTCTTCAATTCCTTGACTCTTTCCGTTTCTATCCCACCTGGTATCACGGCGTTCACTCTGAAACCTTGTTTTCCGTATTCTCGAGCCAGAGCTCTTGTTAAAGCGATGACTCCCATCTTACTGATATCGTAATGGACCAGGTTCTTTGCAAAGGGAAGTATAGCCTCTATCGAACCCACATTTATTATCACTCCACCCTTCTTTCTCCTTCTTCTTATCATCTCTTGAGACATCCACAAAGCCGAATACAGGTTGACTCTCATCGTTTTTTCGAGAAAATCTTCATCCAGTTCCAGAAAATCTCTGAACGAGTATACTCCCGCGTTGTTAACCAATATATCGGGCTCTTCCCCTTCTAGACTTTTCCAGAGATTTTCTATATCTTCTCTCTTTGAAAGATCGACCCTGTAAGTTTTGACACCGACTTTGAATTTCAAGATCTCTTCTTTTGTCTGTTCCAATCCCTCTTCGTTTATATCAACTAGTACAAGGTCTGCACCAGCTTCTCCAAACCTTATCGAAATGGCTTTTCCTATACCAACAGCTGCCCCCGTCACAAGGGCTGTTTTTCCCTTTAGAGATATAAGATCCACCAGTGATTTCATCTCTTTTTTCATGGAGTTCCCTCCTTAAACTTTTAACTTCACATGGGAAGGGTAAGTGAACAACCCTACACCTGGTCCAAGGTGAGAAGCTGAGGTTAAAGACTCGACGTCGAATAGATGGCATTCCTTTAAATGCATCTTTTCAACGAGTTCGTCCATGAAGGTCTCTGCGTTCTTTCTGGATTCTATATGAGCCACTATCGCTGAGATATCATAATTTACTCTCTCTTTCACACTGTTTATGATGAAATCAAAAGCCTTTTTCATTCCCCTGACGCTTTTCAGAAACTCAAGAGCCCCCGCCTTCACTCTTATTACGGGACTCACTTTCAGAACACTTCCAACCAACGCTTTGAAACCAGAAAGCCTACCCCCCTTATCAGGAATTCCACACTTTCGAGGGCTAAGATGGTTTCTATCCTATGCTTCAACTCATTTAGATCTCTCAGTATCTCTTCCAAAGATGCTCCCTCTTCCAAAAGTTGAAATGCTCTACAAACCAGAATACCAGGAGCAAAGCCAGCATTCTCTGAATCAATCACTGATATTTTCCCTTTAAATTTACTAGAAGCTGTCACAGCGCTCTGGTAAGTACCGCTCAGTTTGGATGATAGATGGATGGATAGAACATGGTCATATTCCTCCTTCTTCAATAAATGTTCATAAACCCTTTCAAAATCGAAAGGTGCGGGCTGGGAGGTTTTCGGGAAGGTATTTTTAGATCTCATCGTTTTGAAAAGCCACTCCAGGGATCTTTCACCATCCTTGAAACGTTCTTCTCCCAAAGTCACATAAATCGGTACTTTAAAAACCTTTTCAGATATGAAGGGAGGAACTTCAACAGCGCTATCGACGACCTTCGCTATTCTCACGAGATCACTTCCTCACTTTCCTCGATCTCTACAGGATTGAAGCATCTGACGAAGTGGCCAGGCTCGATCTCTACCATATCGGGAAGAGTTTCCCTACATTTTCCTATTCTTCTTGGACATCTTGGAAGGAAAGGGCAAACGGGTGGTATGTTCACCATACGTGGAGGTTGTCCTGGAATCGGTTCCAATCTGTCGAGTTTCTTATCCACTCTGGGAATACTTCTCAAAAGCATTTTCGTGTAAGGATGTCTTGGCCTGTAAAAGATGTCATCTGAAGATCCCATCTCCATCTGTTTTCCTCCGTACATCACCATTATTCTGTTGGCCATCTCAGCTATGACTCCCAGATCGTGCGTTATGAATATGAGGCCCATTTTGAAATCTTTTTGAAGCTCTTTCATCAATTCGAGAATCTGGGCCTGGATGGTAACATCCAAAGCTGTTGTCGGCTCGTCCGCTATGAGTATCTTGGGATTACAGGAAAGTGCTATCGCTATAACCACTCTCTGTCTCATACCTCCGCTGAATTCGAAAGGGTAATTGTTCATTCTCTTTTCCGCTTCCGGGATGCCAACCCTTTCAAGCATTTCCACCGCTCTCATGTAAGCTTTTTTCTTGTCCACGCCCGTGTGCTGTATAATCGTTTCCATCAACTGGTCCCCAATCGTGTATAGAGGGTTCAGAGAGGACATAGGATCCTGAAAAATCATGCTGATCTCCTTTCCCCTTATCCTGTACATCTCCTTTTCTGGAAGCTTTAATATATCCGTTCCGTTGTACAACACTTCTCCACCCACGATTTTTCCAGGAGGTTTTATCAATCTCATGATGGATTTCACTGTAACGCTTTTACCACTTCCTGTTTCCCCAACGATACCCAAAACTTCATTTGGGAAGAGTTCAAAGGAAACACCATCGACCGCCTTCACAACACCTTCTTCCATGTAAAAGTAAGTTTTCAAATCCCTCACTTTCAGGATCGGTTCCAATTCCATCTCCTCCCTCGCGATTCATTTCAATATTTTTCCCTCACCAGTTACAGGATCGTAAACAAAAATGGCATCGAAAGTTTTGCCTCTTTTCACAAGGAAATATATTGGTAGTATTGAGAAACCATTTTCAAAGTATTCTCTTCCTTTCCCTGATGTGAAAATCTCAACGGCTTTCTCCACGATGGGCTCTCTTGTCACCTCACTGCTCGATGCGGAGATATAGACGTTTTCCATGTTACCAAACACTTCATGAAACGTACCCCAGGCTTTCTCCTTTACTCTTTCACTCCAATCCAGGTGAAAGATCTCTTCGTTTGGTGGTATCACAACTTTATCCGTTTCGAATATCACCACGTCTTTTCCTTCATCATCCACCAGGTCATACCTTACCCTCTTGTCATTCAGAATTTTTATCACCGTCTCCTTAAGATGTTCATCAACGTATATCCTCAAAGTTTCCACTTTGGATTTGAAAAGAACGATTACTATACCGCTAGCTATCATCAATAGTACCAGAAGAAAGTTCTTAAATTTCAAACCTCAAACACCTCACAGCCCACCTGGAAAATGACATGCCACGAAATGTCCAGGTTCTACCTCTCTGAGTTCTGGCTCTTTCTCAGAACATATCTTCTCAGCTATGGGACACCTTGTATGGAATCTGCAACCACTTGGTGGATTTATGGGACTTGGCACGTCCCCTTTAAGTATTATCCTCTTTCTCCTCTTGTTCGGATCAGGTATAGGTATTGCCGACATGAGGGCTTTCGTGTAAGGATGAAGGGGATTTTCAAAGAGGGTCTTCTTGTCCACCAGTTCCACGATTTTTCCAAGGTACATTACTGCTATTCGATCGCTTATATGCTTCACAACGGCAAGATCATGTGATATGAAAATGTAAGTTAGCTTGTGCTCATTTTGAAGATCTTCCATGAGATTTATTATCTGACTCCTTATGGAAACATCGAGGGCGGCAACTGCTTCATCGGCTATCATGAGTTTTGGTGAGAGAGCCATGGCCCTTGCTATCCCTATTCTTTGTCTTTGACCTCCACTGAACTCATGAGGGAATCTGTACATGTGATCGGGTATTATCCCCACATCTCTCAGGATCTCTCTTACCATCTCTTCCGCTTTTTTTCCATCTGCAAGCTTATGAGCCTTTATCCCTTCTCCCACAATACTTTTTACTCTCATTCTCGGATTCAATGAACTATAGGGATCCTGGAAAACTATTTGCATGTTCTTTCTGAAATTTTTTCTCTTTTCTTGGATATCGGAAAGAAGGTACTTTATAAACCTGCTACCTGAACCTTTGGCATCTTCGAAAAATATCCTTGCGTATTTTTCATCGACACCTTCAAGATCTCTAAGTAGCGAATCCACACTACCATAGTCCTTAAGAAGTTTCCTGAATCTATTGATGTACGTTTTCTTTATGTAAGAAGATGCTTTGAACCTCGACATAAAATAGTACGTAGTATCCTCATCCTCGACGATGATCCTACCAGAAGTGGGTTCATAGAGCCTTAAGATCGTCATACCAACGGTCGTTTTTCCACACCCAGATTCTCCAACCAATCCTAAGGTTTCCCCTTCGTAGACATCGAACGATACGCCATCCACCGCCTTGACCCATCCAACGATCCTCTTGAAAACACCTGCTCTTATGGGAAAATGTTTAACAAGATTTTCAACTCTTAGAAGGATCTTTTTTCCCACGATTCTCCTCCTCTCCCTTAAACTTTCTCCGTTTCCATCTTTTTAGTCTCATCCACCTTCTTCCAGAAGTAACACCTGACCTTATGACCTTCTTCAACTTCAACAAGCTCTGGCTCATTCACATCGCACTTTCCTTTTTCAAAGAACTCACATCTTGGATGAAATCTACAACCACTAGGGAAATTCAATGGATCTGGGACGACACCTGGTATGCTCTTGAGCTTTTCTTGCTCTATATCGAGTCTTGGGATGGAGGTTAACAGTCCGTAGGTGTACGGATGTTTGGGATCGTTAAAAAGGGTTTTGACATCCGCGTATTCTACGACTTTCCCAGCATACATAACCACGACTCTATCGGCTGTCTCCGCGATCACTCCCATATCGTGCGTTATCAGAATTATCGCCATACCGTATTCTTTCTGAAGTTCTTTCATCAGTTCAAGGATCTGAGCCTGGATGGTAACATCAAGAGCCGTCGTGGGTTCATCGGCTATCAGAAGACTTGGCCTGCAGGATAGAGCCATGGCGATCATGGCTCTCTGCCTCATACCACCTGAGAGTTGATGAGGATATTCATCGATTCTCTTCTCCGGTTCAGGTATACCGACTTTTCTAAGGAGGTCTATTGCCATCTTCCTGGCTTCGTGTTCGTCGACATTTTGATGAAGAGTGATGGCCTCGATTATCTGATCCCCTATCGTGTAGACTGGATTCAGAGCTACCATCGGTTCCTGGAATATCATGGCGATTTCGTTTCCTCTGATCCTTCTCATCTCGTCTTCCGGCAGTTCCAGCAAATTTTTGCCTCT
This sequence comes from Thermotoga sp., assembly GCA_003641585.1. Classification (GTDB taxonomy): domain Bacteria; phylum Thermotogota; class Thermotogae; order Thermotogales; family Thermotogaceae; genus 4484-232. Next base: position 5,907 of record QNAV01000015.1, read on the forward strand.
GAAGATCACCTCACCATCAACGATCCTTCCCTTTTCATCCAGAAGTCTCATTATCGAAAGGGAAGTCACGCTCTTTCCACATCCAGATTCTCCAACTATACCGAGTGTCTCTCCTTCGTAAACCTCAAAATCTACACCATCAACGGCCTTCACCACACCATCTTCTGTATAGAAATAGGTCTTCAGATTCCTGACGATGAGTAATGGTTCGGGCATCGTTTTCCCTCCTCTTACTTCAACCTTTCAATCTTGGGTCGAATGCATCTCTCAGAGCATCCCCCACCAGATTCCACGCCAAAACGAACAGTACCATGGCGGTTCCTGGATAAACGATGGCGTACCAATGTTTCCCTATCTCGAGCATCCAATCGCGAGCGTAACTCAGAAGAGCACCCCAATCTGCATAACCCTGTGGAGCCCCCAAACCGAGAAAACTGAGAGCAGCAGCCGTTATGACCAGTGATCCCATCCTCATGGATGCCTGAATCACAACGGGGAATATCGTGTTGGGAAGTATGTGTTTTGTTATTATAAAAACATCACGAACTCCCAGAGCTTTCGCTGCGAGAACGAATTGCTCTTCCTTGACCTGAAGGATGTTCCCTCTGATGAGCCTTGCAGATCCCATCCATCCGAAGACAATCAATGCTATCATAACTTTATCCAATCCAACCCCAAGGATTGTCGTTAACACAATAGCTGCTACCAGGAAGGGTATCGAGAGGAAAACATCGGTTATCCTCATGAGGATTTCATCTACCCATCCTCCGAAGTAACCCGATATCGAACCTATCGTTATTCCTATCAAAGTCGATACGACCGTAACAATTATTCCCACCTTGAAAGCGGTTCTCGTACCCCAGACCACACCATAGAATATGTCCCTTCCGCCGATTACTCCGAATGGATGATAATCTATGCACCTTATAGGCTCTCTCCCCAGCTTCTGTGGGTCGACATCTTTCTTGGTTGTTGGAGGAATAGGTTCTTGTTTCCAGCTCACAACTGGCATGATGTAAGGATCGGGTAGCTTCATATTCGGGTTGAACGAATTCACGGGTGGTGCCAAAAGAGGCGCAAAGATCGCAACTAGGATGAAGAATATCAGTAGCGAAAAACCCAAAATCGCCGAGGGATTTTTAAAAAGCCTTCTAAAAATTCTTTTCGTTTCCTGCCTCACACTCCCACCTCTCAACCCAATCTTATTCTGGGATCTATGGTCGCATACAAAACATCTATGATCAAATTACCTAGAACGAGTATTGTGGAGTAGAAAAGGGCACTCGCCATTATGGATGCGTAATCTAACTGAAGAGCAGCTGATGCTGTAAAACTTCCCATACCGGTCCTGTTGAAAACCATCTCCACTATGACAGTACCAGCGAAGAGATTTATGACCATCGCGCCTCCAACTGTCGTAACTGGGATGAGAGCGTTTCTCCTTGCATGCTTGTTTATGACCACCCTTTCGGGAAGCCCTTTTGCTCTCGCGGTTCTGACGAACTCTTTGTTCAAAACCTCCAACATGCTCGACCTGGTTATTCTCAAAAGATATGCCCACCACAGCCAGGATAGGGTCATTATGGGTCCTATCAAATGTCTTAAAGCATCCCAGAAAACATCTAATCTACCGTTCAAAAGGGCATCTATCGTCAGAAGATGTGTGTATCTATGGAATTCTGGAGATCTTACGACCTCTTCAGCCCAATTACTCAGATTTCCTGGTGGAAGCCAGTTCAACATACTGTAGAAGATCATGAGAACCAAAAGGCCAAAAACGAAATCGGGGAAAGACCAACCAACGACGGCGAATATCCTTATGAAATGATCCAGAAATCTGTCTCTGTTGACTGCAGCGATAACTCCAAGCCATATTCCAACGACTACAACGGGAAATATAGCATAAAGAGCGAGTTCCACGGTGTATGGCAACCTTTCCAGTATGGCATCTTTCACCGGTTCTTTACCGACGAGAGACCAACCAAAATCTCCTTTAAGAACGTTTCTGAGCCACTTCGTGTACCTCACTATCATGGGATCGTTCAATCCGTATTTTTCCTTCAAAGCTTCCAAAGCCTCTTCCGTCGCTTTATCTAATATGTTGGGGTTGACGTACGCGGCGAGGAGCTTATCCGGTCCCAGAACCTGCATCATGGAGAATATGATCAGACTGACCCCGAAAAGGATCAGGGGGAGCAAAAGGAGTCTTCTTATGATGTACGCTGTCAAGAGGCCGTCACCTCCCAGATCGTGGGTCTGAAGAAATTCTACCACATTGGATTATCGGGAGATAGAGCGATGATACAAGGGACTGGCGGTGTTCATCCTTCATCGGTGTTCGCCCCTCGACCCCTGTTCATCAGAAATGTTAAAATATCATTCGAACCAAGAATGAGGAGGGAAAAGATTTGATCCTTTTCGGAACAGGTGGAGTTAGGGGAAAGATGAGACCAGGTGAATTCGATGAGAAACTTGTTTTGAAAGTAACACAAGCCGTATCCGATTGGATGAAAGATGAGGGAAAGAGAAGTGTAGTTGTTGCCTACGATACGAGGAGAAAATCGAGAGATTTTGCAAGACTAGCATCGTTCAAATTCAAAGAAAACGGTATGGACGTGTTCCTGTTTAAAGAGCCCGTCCCAACTCCTCTTCTTTCCTTCGCCGTCAGGTATATGGAAGCGGATGCTGGAATCGTGATGACGGCGAGTCACAATCCACCTGAATACAATGGATACAAAGTCTACAATGAAGAAGGAGTTCAGATACTGCCAGAGACTGCGGATAAAATAAAAAGCCACATGGAAAAATTGGGACCCGTTGAGGAATTCCATGAATACGAGCTCAACACTGTGCCCGATGATATCATCGAGAGTTATCTAGAAAGGGTAGAAAAACTGGTAGAGCCACTCATTTCAAAACCCTTAGGAATAGTCTACTCCCCTCTTCACGGTACTGGTTTGAAGATGGTATCGGAAGCCCTGAAACGAGCAGGTGTGGATGTTACCCTTGTGAAAGAACAGGCAAGCTGGGATGGTAGCTTCTCGACGGTTCGGGTGCCAAATCCTGAAGAAGATGACGCCCTCGAACTCGTTAAAAAGTACATGAATCGTGATGGGATTTCCTTTGGAATAGCAACGGATCCAGATTGCGATAGAGTCGGTTTGATCGTGAAAGAAGGTGAGGAATTCGTAAAACTCACTGGAAATCAGATAGGTGTCCTTCTTCTCCATTACATGTCGTGTAAGATGGAAGATTGGCTGAAAAAGCAGAAAAAACCTTATATCGTCAAGACGATTGTCACGACCGATATGGTTCGTCCAATGTGTGATGAAAGAGGTATTCATCTTTTTGAAACGCCAACAGGTTTCAAATTCATAGGGGATGTTATCGTCAGAGAAGAGAAAAAGGGAAATAATGGATTTCTTCTCGCTTTCGAGGAGAGCTATGGATTTTTAGCTGGGAACTTCGTTAAAGATAAGGACGGGGTGATAGCTTCGTGTCTCATAGCTGGACTTCTCTCGGAAGAAGAAAATCCGTTATCGCTACTCAATGAACTTTACAGAAGGTACGGCTTTTACATGGAGAAACTCCTGGGAGTTGAACTTTCGAGTGTTGAGAAAGCACAAGAAATATACGGATATTTGAAGGAGCATACCCCTTCAACCTTTGGGAAACTCGTAGTTAGAGATTTCACAGATTTTTCGAAGGGAATCGGTCATGTGAGGCCCAACAAAACATTGAAGTTGATCTTCGACGAGGGTACCATATACGTGAGGCCATCTGGAACAGAACCGAAGCTGAAATTCTATTTACACGTTTCTGAGAAAACGAGAGAAAAAGCTGGAAAAAATCTCGAATTACTTGAGGATAGTGTTAGGAGCTTTCTCAGTACGTATCATTCAACCTGAGGGACGTATACTTCCTCAAAATCTCCAGGAAAATTCTCCTGCATCTCTGCAAGGAATGTTATCTCGACGCCGTTCTCTTTGTATTCAATATCCAAAATTCTACATTTCGAGATTTTCTCCATTTTCTTCTCCATATCTTCGTACTTCAGGAAAACAGAGTACTTTTTCATTTTAACCATGAGGATTTCCTGACATCCTTTAAGAGACATCTCCACAACCTTCGAGTAAGCATCTATTAGACCCCTCACACCGAGTTTTTTCCCTCCGAAATATCGTATGACCAGAGCCACCACGTTGACCAGATCCCTTTTTCTGAGAACGTTCAATATGGGAAGACCCGCACTTCCTCTGGGTTCCCCGGCATCTGTTGAGAATTCCAAAATATTGCCTTTTTCCAAGATTCTGTAAGCGTAGCAGTTATGAGTAGCATCCTTTTTAACCCTCTCTTTCAAAAAGATTCTCACTTCCTCCAGATTACTCACAGGGGAAACGTAAGATATGAACTGTGATCTTCTGATATTCAATCTCGCAGAACAGGTTCCTTTCAGCGTTTTGAACTTCTCCAAATTTCCACCTCCGTTTCCAGAACCACATCGTAATTTCTCTTCACCTCTCGTCTCACAAGATCTATGAGTTTCAATATATCCTCAAACTTCGCACCACCTATGTTAACTATGAAGCCTGCATGTTTTCTAGATATCTCAGCCCCACCGATCCTGTAACCCTTCAGTCCCAGAGATTCTATAGCCTTTCCAACATAGAAACCTTCTCGAGGTCTTTTGAATACACTGCCTGCACTTGGAAGATCCAAAGGTTGTTTTTCTATTCTTCTCCTCAAGAAGTCAATCATCCTGCTCTGTACATTTTGAGGATCATCTCTTTTCAACCTCAAAACAGCCTTTAAAGCTATCAGCTTTTCTTTCTTCAGAAGGCTCTCTCTGTACCCAAAGGAGAGTTCGTCTCTTGAGATCCAGCGACTCTCCTTTCCATCGAATACGAGCACCTCTTTCACAACCTCGCCTATCTCACCACCGTAGGCTCCCGCGTTCATGTAGATAGCTCCTCCTAAACTTCCAGGGATTCCATATGCGAACTCGAGTCCTGACAGCCCCTCAAGAGCACACAGCCTGCAAAGCCTTTTCAGACTGATTCCGCACTCTGCAATGACTTCTGAACCTTCAAAACGGATGGAAGTCAGTCTTTCTGTCTTCAAAACCGCTCCAGGATGCTCTCTATCCTCCACTATCAGATTGGTTCCAAATCCCATGATTTTCCATGGTATACCATATTCATTCAGAAACCTTAAACTTTCCACAAAAGATTCCTGATCATTTGGAAAAACGAGGTAGTCTACGGGACCCCCTAGCTTCATACTCGTGTGGTTTGCAAGGGGTTCTTTCACCTTAACATCTGCACCCAGTTCTAACAACTTTTCGAAGATCTTCATGGCCTCCATCACCTCGATCTTTGGTATTTTAGCATCTGATATAATCTTCTGGGAGGTGTTTTGTTTGAAGAACATAATGGATATGAGCTATGAAGAGTTGAAAAAAGAGGTTACAGAAGTTCTTGGTTGGGAAAGGTACAGAGCCGATCAGATTCTCGATTGGATCTACGATAAGAAAGTAACAGAATTTGAAAAAATGACCAATCTCTCGAAGGAACAGAGGAAGATTCTGTCTGAGAACTACATTATAGATTTTCCTGAACTTGTGGAGAAGAGGGTTTCTAAGATAGATGGGACAACGAAATTTCTCTGGAGATTGAAAGATGGAAATAC
>QNAV01000016.1:0-11103 GCA_003641585.1 Thermotoga sp.
GGAGCTCTCGTTGGAAAGTACCTGTCGGTCCAGATGGCCGCTCTGATAGGGGGACTCAGCATAGCTTTTGGAATACTGACCTATAGCAGGAAAGTCATGATGACGGTTGGAAAAAGAATCGTCGAACTCGATCATTTCTCATCACTGATATCTATTCTTGCGGAATCCTTAACAGTTTGGGTGTATGCTTTAATCGGTGTTCCAGTTTCCACATCTCAGGCGATCGTTGGAGGTGTCCTTGGAGCTGGATACGCCAAAGGGACGAGACTTGGGAGCAAGAAGATACTTCTCAGGATAATATTTGGTTGGGTTGGAGCACCAGCGGTTGCTGCGGTCATTTCCATGGGGATATATTGGATATACACGAGGTTTTAAGGAGGTTTGAGAATTGATGTGGATCTTCGGGAAAAAAGAGGAAAAGATCATAGAACTCATTAAAAACCATCTGGATCTGGTTGAAAAAACCATTGAGAGTTTGAGGGACTACCTGGAAATGTATTTTTCAGATGGTGAAAAGGCAACGGTTATATACGAAAAAATCCAAACTCTCGAGAGTGACGCAGATAGAATCAGAAGGAAAGTGGAAACCGATATGTATTCTGGAGCATTCCTTCCAAACTTCAGAGGAGATCTTTTAGGACTCATAGAATCTGTTGACAAAATAGCGAACAAAGCGGAATTCGTCGCAGATCTCATAGAGCTTCAGCACCCTGTGATACCGAATGAATTAAAGGATGGTGTACTAAGACAGATCGATCTGAGTCTTGAGACTTTCAGAATGTTGAAGCGATCCATAGAATTCCTCTTTGAGGACCTTCAAAAAGCAGGAGAGTACGTCATATTGACTGAGAAGAGGGAACACGAAGAAGACGAAGTTGAGAGAGGAAACATAAAGAAACTCTTCGAACTGGATATAGAAAGGTGTGCAAAACTCGAGCTCAAAGAGATCATAAGAAGTATAGGTGACATAGCTGACAGAGCTGAAGATTCATCGGACAGGGTCGAGATAATCATTTTGAAGAGGAGGGTGTGATTTGGAGGAGGTAGGAAGATCTTTCGAGAAACTCGTGAACATAATGAAGAGATTGAGAGGCCCCGGTGGGTGTGACTGGGATAGGGCCCAAACCCACGAATCTTTGAAACCATACATCATCGAGGAAGCTTACGAGCTTTTGAACGCCATAGAGTCTGGTGATACCGAGGAATTGAAGGAAGAGTTGGGAGATGTTCTTCTTCAAGTAGTCTTTCATTCCCAGATAGCAAGTGAAAGGGGAGCCTTCGACATATCGGATGTTGTGGAAACCCTCTGCGAAAAACTCATAAGAAGACACCCCCACGTATTTGGGAAAAGTGGAAGGTACTCTTACAAGCAATGGGAAGATATAAAGGCCAGAGAGAAAAGCAAGAAGAGTGTAAGCAGAATCGGTGATTTGAATCCTGCTCTTCCTGCTCTCTCGATGGCAAGGAGGATTCAAGAGAACGCATCAGCCGTGGGTTTTGACTGGGAGAATATAGAAGAAGTCTTTGAAAAAGTTCTTGAAGAGCTCGAGGAGCTGAAAAGGAGTCTTTCAAATGGGGATAGAAAAAGGATTTCTGAAGAACTTGGTGATCTTCTGTTCTCCGTTGTGAACCTCTCAAGGTTTTTGAATGTCGATCCAGAGAGCGCTTTGAGGAAGGCAACGGAAAGATTCTGGAGAAGGTTCAGGAGGATGGAAGAGATGATAGAGAAAGACGGCCTGAAATTTGAAGATCTCAGTATCGAGGAACTCGATAGATACTGGGAGAAAGTGAAGGGAGGAGATTTGAAATGAGAAAAATGTTCCTTCTGTTGATACTCCTTCTGCCCATAGTCCTTTTTCCACAGCAGGAGACTGGCGCTTCAACGGAAGTCGTGGCTGTGGTGAATGGAGAGGTCATAACCATGGAGATGCTGAATCTGGAGGCGGATCTGAGCAGGATACTTAAGGGAATAGCGAGTATAGATACGAGATTCTTCGATGTTCTCACCACGACCCAGGAAGGTATCATGTTCCTTCTGAGATACAAGAAAGAAGTTCTGAACGACATGGTCGATCAGCTTTTGATACAACAGCTTGCGAGGAAAGAGGGAATTGACATATCGGATGAAGAAGTTGGAAAGATCGTTAGTAAACGCTTGGAGGATACCGCGAAGAGTCTCGGTGCCACCATAGAAGAACTCGATAAATTCCTCAAGGAATCTGGTTTTGGTGATATAGAAAAACTCAAGAAGAGATTGAAATGGGCTTTAAAAACGCAACTCTCACTTGAGAGGTTGAAGGAAAAGGTTACAGCTTCTGCAACCATCACGGAAGACGAGGTTAAAAGTTATTACGAAAACAACAAGGATCAGTTCAAAACCCAGTCTTCAATTCACGCCCTCAGAATTCTGACCAAAACCAAGGAAGATGCTGAAAAGGCCCTGGATCTCATAAGATCTGGAGAGGATTTTTCGAAAGTTGCTTCTGACCTCTCAGTGGACGAACTGACAAAACACACTGGGGGAGACATGGGTTGGTTCACAAAGGACGCACCGTTCCTTGACGAGGATGTAAAGAAAATCATATTCAACGCTCCCGTCGGGGCTATTTTGGGGCCTTACAAAACTTCAAAAGGTTGGGAGATATACAAGATCGTGGAGATCAAAAGAGCATCCCTCATACCCCTTGAGAAAGTGAAAGAAGATATCGTGAACATTCTTTTAAGCGATAAGAAAAACAGAATGTGGAACGACTGGCTGAAGAAGAGTTTCAACGAGTTCAAGAAACAGAGCAAGGTGGAGATACTTCTTGGAGGTGGCAAGGAGTGAGATTGAAAACACTGACGATGGAGTGGACGGGAGAGTCTTTGATACTCGTCGATCAAAGAAAACTTCCACTTGAGGAAGTTTACGTTGAGTGTGAAGATTTCATGGACGTTGCAAGAGCCATAAAGGAGATGATAGTGAGGGGAGCACCAGCCATAGGGGCAACCGCCGCTTTTGGATACGTTCTTGGAGTGAAGGATTCAAAGGGATCCAGCTTCGAGGAAGTCCTTGAAAAGATGAAGAAAGTCAAGGAGGTACTCTCCAAGACGAGACCAACAGCTGTCAACCTTTTTTGGGCACTGGACAGAATGGAAAAACGCTTGATGGAGCATGGAAAAACGGAGAATCTTTATGAGATATTGGAAGAAGAAGCCTACAGAATAGCCATCGAGGATATAGAGATGAACAAGTCGATAGGAAAGCACGGAGCAGAACTTTTGAAGGATGGTGATACCGTTTTAACGCACTGTAACGCGGGAGCTCTGGCCACTGTCGATTTTGGAACGGCTCTTGGAGTCATAAGGTACGCTGTAAGGCAAGGAAAGAAAATAAAGGTTTACGTTGATGAGACAAGACCTTACCAGCAGGGGGCTCGCCTGACAGCCTGGGAGCTCTTGAAAGAAGGAATAGAAACCATATTGATAACCGATAACATGGCGGGATGGGTTATGAAACGAGGTTTGATAGATGCCGTCATAGTCGGTGCAGACAGGATCGCAGCGAATGGAGATGTGGCAAATAAGATAGGAACATATACACTTGCGGTTTTAGCAAACAGACACAACGTGCCTTTTTACGTTGCAGCGCCCTCTTCATCTATAGATCTAAAAACACCAAATGGTTCTATGATACCTATCGAAGAGAGAAATCCTGACGAAGTCACTCACTGTGGCGGCAGAAGGATCGCACCTGAGGGAGTGAAGGTCTACAACCCAGCATTCGATGTGACCGACGCGTCCCTTGTGACCGCCATAATAACCGAAAAAGGTGTGATAAGGCCTCCCTACGAAGAGAACCTGAAAAAGGTCTTCATGGAATGACCCCGCATCTGCGGGGCCTTTGATTGGTACTGTATTTGAGGACCGATGTTCGATGCTCGGTGATCGTACCTGTGACTTATGTGACAACTGTCGACAAATTGTGACAGTTGTGACAGCTCAATCTTCAATAAGGTAATACATTTTCCCTACAACCTTCAGAACGCCATTTCTCTCTATTATCAATCCATTTTCTTTCAGACGATTTATATAGGTGTATGCCGTCTGTCTTTTTATTCCTCTCTCCTCCAATTTCTTCACCAAGGCGCTTTTATTTCCTCTCTCCTGTGCCACAACCTTTAAGACACTTTCCTGTATTTCCGTTAATTCCCACATGTCTTTAAAATGCCTTCTAACCACTTTTTTGATCGTTTTCACTGCGGTATCACCTGTTATCCTGTCCTTATCCAGATTATCAAGAACTATCTGTTGAGAGATCCACAATGCATCTCTTGGATTACCATCACTGTATCTGGATATCTCGTACAACGCGTCGTTATCGAAGAAATCAGGATATTTTTTCAACCTTCTCAATATCATTTCCTGTATCTGTTCATCTTCCAGAGGTTCAAGAAATATCGTATCTTTCAATATATTCTCCAAATTTCCCGATTCGTTCCATCTCAGCCTATCACGAGCGTATTCTCTATAGATCGCGAAAGGTAATGATATGATGGTTATTAAACCTTCCTTGTCAAATATGCTTTTGAGAGAATCCAGTATCATTAAAACATCCTCTTTTTTCTCCTTATCCAATTCATCTATTAAAAGAACCAACCTCCCATATTCTTTGAGCAGGACATCTAATAATCTATCCATAAAATCGTAAGCTTGATAAACATTGAATTTCCTCGTATAAGACATGGTTTTTGTGATCCCACCATTTACGAAAACGTTCACACCTGCTTTCAAAGAACTGCCTATGCTTCTCTCTTCAACGACGAACTTCCTCGCTTCCTTTGCCAGCTTCGATATTTTATCATCGTCAAACTCTTCCACCTCTTTTGCCAGCTTGTAGAGCATATCACCGATGATCACTTCTTTGTTTTCTTTCTCAGTGAGCTTTAGATAGATCCTTATCCCTCTATCGGGATTTAAAAAATTCAAAACTGTCGTTTTTCCTATACCGGTTTCTCCACATACACCATAAGTACCTTTGGGTTGCAGCGAACACACCATGTTCAAAAAACGTATCTCATTTTCTCTATCAACCAATAATTCCTCTGAAGATATTGGTTCATCGAAAAGTGACCTTAAAATTTCTCTCGCCATCTCTTTTTTCACGCTTTCTCACCTTCCGCGAAAGATTATAACATTTTCTGTGACTTGTGTGACAACTGTCGACAAATTGTGACAGTTGTGACAGTATCTTATGCCCCTCTCATTTTCGAATACCCCGCTTTCTAAGATTTTCCAAAACGAATGGATACTCCTCCAGATATTCCCTCTCAATTCTGCATGGAACGGGAAGCCCTCTTCTCAACTTCTCGATGCCCTCTTCATGGAAAATGTCGAACATCACAGCAACCCAAAAACGTACCTTCCCATACAGCGCTTCCAGGGCTTTCAATTGATATTTGAAGAACTCACCATGAGCGTCAGTTATTCTCTCAAAACTCTCCTCATCCCATCCCTTCACGCTCACCCTTACGAGAACATCGAGTCCCACGAACAACTCAACAAGCGATGGATCGTATCCAAACATCAAACCATTCGTCTCCAGTATGAACTCTCCTCCAACAAGCCTTATAACCTCCGCCACATGTTTTGCCGATCTTTTCCCCAAAATAGGTTCTGCCCCGCTTATTCTGAAAAGAAAGCACTTTTTTCTCCTTGCGATCTCCTTCAGTTTTCGTGCCGTTTCCCCTGGTGTATAGAAATTTCCGATTTCTGGGTTTTTGTTTCTGAAGTAGTTCCAGCAGTAAGCACATGAAAGGTTGCATCCTGTGATATCTGCCGTCACTATTCCACCGTAATAACGTGAGTAGCGGAACCTGAAATACCTCCTCTTGTTTTCAATCATGACCATGGATTCCATCTCTTGAGCTCGTTTCACGGGATCGAAAGGCACAATTTTCACCTTCCAGTATTTTGAGAGAATTCAAATGTTCTAATATCGAATCATGATATAATATCATAGTACGAAAGGGGGTGAAAGGATATGAGGAAGCTCATTCTTGGGCTTCTGATCATCAGCATTTTGATGGTTTCCATGATCACCTTCGGTGCTGAAAAGAAGTACGAAATAGCTGTCGTCGTGAAAATAGCAGGGATTCCCTGGTTCAACAGGATGGCTGAAGGTGTTGAACAGGCTGCGAAGGATCTCGGTGTCAACGCATACCTCATAGGGCCTGCAACAGCAGATCCCGCACCACAGGTTCAGATGGTGGAAGATCTGGTAACTCGAGGTGTTGACGCCATATGTGTCGTTCCAAACGATGCAAAGGCTTTGAAACCCGTTTTCAATAAAGCTAAAGAAAAAGGAATAGTCGTTCTAACTCATGAATCTCCTTTCGAAACGGAAGCGATAGATTGGGATATCGAAACGATAGACAGCGTTGAGTACGGAAAACTGGCCATAAACGAGATCGTGAGACTCATGGTTGAAAACGGTATACAGTGCACGGAGGAAAACCCATGTGGATTCGTCATGCTCGTTGGAAGTCTCACGGTTCCCCTTCACAACTACTGGGCAGATGTCGCTCTGGAATACGCAAAGAAGTACTTCCCGTTCTTGAAGGAACTCACGTCAAGACTCCCAACAGCAGAGAGCGTTGAAGATTCAAGGGCTGCCGTTCTTGATCTCATAACAACGTACGGTGACAAACTAAAAGCTGTAATCGGATGGGGAAGCCTGGGGCCAATTGGAGCAGCACAAGCGGTCTATGAGAAAGGACTTCAGGATAAAATAATCGTTGGAGGAAGTGCCATTCCTTCAACTGCCGTTCCGTATTTGAGCACAGGAGCCATGGATTGGGCACAGCTCTGGGATCCAAAGGATGCTGGGTACGCCATGGTCTACATCGCAAAACAGATCCTTGATGGAAAGAAGATAGAACCCGGCATGGAGATACCAGGCCTTGGTCCTATAAACATCAAAGGAAAAGTAATATACGTGAATCAGATAAAACTGATGAGAACACCAGAGGATGCAGAGGCCCTAGGATTCTGAGTACAACTTTGAGATAAGCAGAGGGGAAAGGGAAAAACCTTTCCCCTCTGTTTTTGATAAAATAGAGAAAAGATGTGAAAACGAGGTGATAAGTTGCCAAACGGTGTTCTGGTATCTCTTAGAAACGTGAGCAAGAAATATGGAGGGGTTGTTGCTTTAAAAGATGTCGACCTTGACATACACAGAGGCGAGATCCATGGGCTCGTTGGAGAGAACGGTTCAGGAAAAAGCACTCTCGTGAAGATAATAACAGGGGTAGTTGAGCCAGAACCCGGCGCAAAGATCACGATAGAAGGAAAGAGGTACTCACGTTTGACACCCCTTCTTGCCTTCAGGCTGGGGATACACGTTGTTCATCAAGATCTATCCCTCTTTCCAAATCTAACGGTTGCAGAAAACATAGCCATCCACAAGTACGTTGAAAAGGGGAGTAAATTCGTGAACTGGCAGGAAATTAGAAAAATAGCAGAAGAAACCCTGGAAAAGCTCGGAATAGACATGGATCTCGATGTGGAAGTTGGGAACCTCTCACTTGCTGATCAGCAGCTCGTTGCGATCTGCAGAGCGATAGCAAGCGATGCAAGGCTTGTGATTCTCGATGAACCAACGTCTTCCCTCACAAGCAAGGAAGTAGAAAGGCTCTTTGATTTCTTGAACCTTCTAAAAAATAGAGGAATAACGATCCTCTTCATCAGTCACAGGTTGGATGAGATCCTCGAAATCGCTCAAAGGATAACCGTTCTGAGAGACGGTAAAAAGATAGGAACTTTCGAGAGGAATGAAGTTGATAAGAAAAAACTGACGTATCTTATGACAGGCAAGGAAATCTCCTATGGTGCCTTAAGAAGTGGCTTGAAAAGCGATGAAAAGATACTCGAAGTTAAAAATCTGACCAGAAAAGGGCAATTCGAGAATATCAGTTTCTCTCTTCACAAAGGAGAGGTCCTGGGGATAACTGGGCCTCGAGGATCTGGAAGAACAGAACTTGCTCTTTCTCTTTTTGGAATGAATCCTCCAGATTCCGGTGAGATATACATCGATGGAAAGCGGGTGAGCATAAGATCGAATCAGGAAGCGATAAACTTGGGGATAGGATATGTCCCTGAAAACAGGCTCGTTCAGGGACTTGTTCTTGATCAACCTGTTGTCCACAATATCGTCATAACGAACCTGAAAAAACTTCTTGGAAGGTTCTATCTGGTCGATACGAAGAGAAAAAGAAGTTTTGCTGAAAACGCCGTCAAAACCTTCGGGATAAAGACTGCCGGGATTGATGTTCCAGCTAAAACTCTGTCAGGTGGGAACCAGCAGAAAGTGGTTCTTGCAAAGTGGATCCTGACGGCTCCCAGAATCTTGATACTCGATGGACCAACCATTGGAATAGATGTTGCAGCCAAAGAGAGCATATACAATCTGATAAGAGAGCTTTCAGAGAAAGGTGTTAGTATCATCCTGATCTCGGATGAGCCATCCGAGGTCATAAACAACTGCGACCGAATCCTCCTTATGAAAAACGGTAGAATCCTTGAAGAGTTCCTTCCAAACGAGATAACGGAAGAGGAGCTGGACAGGAAGATTAAAGAATGAGGTGAGATAGAGGTGAAGAACTCCTCTCTGAAATGGCTTTTCAGGCGAACTGAGATATATATCCTGGGTGTTCTGATCGTTCTTTCCATAGTACTGGCAATTGCGAATCCAAAGTTTCTGACACTTGAGAACATATTCGACCTTCTGAGAAACAATTCCTTCCTCGGAATCCTGGCTCTTGGAGAGCTCGTTGTTTTGATTTCTGGAGGAATCGATGTTTCCTTCACAGCAATTGCGACGGTCTCACAATACATAATGGGGGTTATAATAAGTAAATATTTCATAGACAACATCCTAGTTGCCTTTCTGATTCCAATTCCCATAGGGATCGCCCTTGGTGCCATAAACGCTATCCTCATAAATTACACAAAGGTTCATCCCGTCATAATAACCATCTCGAATCTCAACGTCTTTTACGGCCTTTTGATATTCATAACTGGTGGAAAATGGATATACAAATTTCCTCCTTCTTTCAGAAGTTTTGCTCGCTTGAAACTCATCACGCTGGTTAACGAGAGGGGAATAGAATACGGCCTTTCGATATTCACGGGCTTTTGGATACTGATAGCCATCGTAACCTGGCTTATCTTGAAGTACCTACCGATAGGAAGGAAGATATACGCAGTTGGAGGTAACATGGAAGCAGCACGAAGGGCAGGTTTTAACATATTCAAAGTCCAGCTATTTGTCTACTGCTATATAGGTGCGTTGTCTGGAATCGCTTCTTTTGTCCAAGCCCAGCTTGCCCAGATAATACAGCCCAACGCCATCGTGGGGCGTGAGCTCGATGTTCTTGCGGCAGCTATCCTTGGTGGTGCGAGTGTTTTTGGAGGTTCTGGAACCGTGATAGGAACAGTTCTGGGAGTTCTTCTGATAGGCGTCATCAAGAACGGATTGATTCTCATGAAGATCCCTGCCTACTGGCATCAAGTCGTGATAGGTCTCATAATCGCAGTTGCTGCGGGAGTCACGGCCTATCAGAGAAAGCTGAGGAGAAAGAAGGGGTTGGTATGAGGGTGAAGAACTATCAGATAATCGTTTTGAACAGTATACTGGCTTTTCTCATTGTGATCATGACGATACTCACAAAAGGTGGAATACTCCGTCCTGAGAGCTTGCAGGCAGTTGCATTTCAAATGCCTCTTCTTGGCCTTTTAACTCTTGCTCAGATGGTCCCGATGCTCACAGGTGGGATCGATCTTTCGATAATATCAAACGCAAACCTTGCTGGAATAATAGTTGCCCTGATTTTGACGAGGGTTTCAGCTTGGTATGCAGTTCCTTTGGCCATCCTAGCCGGGGTAGGAACGGCCCTTGCGGTGGGTGCCCTGAATGGGTTCCTCGTTGCGTTCGTCACGATATCTCCCATAATCGCAACGCTCGGTACCATGATACTGATAAAGGGAATATCCCTTGGAATAACAAAAGGTTACATAATAGCAGGTTTCCCAAAAGAATTTCTCTTCATAGGAGATGGTTCCATCCTTGGAATACCAATGCCTTTCATAATTTTCATTGCTTCGATGCTACTTCTGGCACTGCTTTTGAACAAGACGACCTATGGAATATCCGTCTACATGCTTGGATCTAATCCTGTGGCCACCGAATTTTCAGGTGTCAACGTAAGATCCGTTCTTTTCAGAACGTATCTTCTCTCTGGTTTCCTCACAGGGATAGCATCCCTCGTGATGACAGCACGTTTCAATGCAGCTCAGGCTGCATATGGAGAGTCTTACCTTCTTCTCACCGTTCTGGCATGTGTTCTGGGAGGTGTGAACCCGGCAGGTGGTTTTGGAAAGGTTTCAGGGCTCTTCATAGCGATAGTGGTCTTGCAGATAGTTGCAACAGGATTCAATCTTTTAAGGCTCAGTTCCCACCTTGCAAACGCTCTCTGGGGATTGATCTTGATATTCGTTATAACCATAAACCGAGCCATAACGGGGAAATGGATTTGAACGGATTTCACAGCTTTTCCTTGACGAATTCTGCAATTTTCTCTGCTCGTTCTACCGCTCTTCGAGCGTCTTAGTCGATGGTATCCCTCCCGGCAGAGCGTCCGGATAGCGAGTCGGTATGAAGAAAATTCTTCAACACTTTTCCTGCAGATTGTTGTGCCAGAAAACATGCTACATTGTATCTTCCGCCAGAGAGATTGAACCTCGCATCTTCCAGATCTTGCAATCCTTGCAAAAACCATCGTTTCCAATCACCTTCTTTGCTTCTCATACAGTATCCTCCCGTTTTTAAGAGCATGTCTTATAAATTGATTACTCCCTTTCATCTTCTCGAATTCTTCTGGTGTGTAAACTAATATGTCAACGGCAACCCTTGGTTTCAAATGATCATAGAATTCATCCAATCTATCGGGAAATTTTTTATCAGTTTTCTTTATAGAATCTGCGCTGCTAAGCCCTATCCCTCTTAGGGGATCGGAATACAGCGGCACAAAAAATGATACAATAATAAATGATACAATATAAAGA
>QNAV01000017.1:0-10927 GCA_003641585.1 Thermotoga sp.
GGAGGAGTATTAATAGAACTCGTGGAGGGGGAAGAAGGATGAAAAGTATGGAGGAGCTCCTGAACAAACTAAAGGAAATGGAGGAGAAGGTGGAAGAAGGTGGAGGACCCGAGAAGATAGAGAAACAACACAGAGCGGGGAAGTTAACGGCAAGAGAGAGAATAGAACTTCTCGTGGATCCAGAAAGCTTTGTGGAAATAGACAAGCTGATAAAACACAGGAACACCATGTTTGGTCTGGATAAAGTGGAACTTCCTTGCGATGGGGTCGTCACGGGAATAGGTGAGATCGATGGAAGAAAAGTAGCTATCTTTTCTCAAGATTTCACTGTCATGGGTGGATCACTGGGTGAGATGCACGCAAAGAAAATCGCAAAACTTATGGACATAGCGTTGAAAATGGGGATACCCCTGGTGGGAATAAACGACTCGGGTGGTGCCAGGATTCAGGAGGGAGTGGATTCACTATACGGTTATGGTGAGATATTCTTCAGGAACACCATAGCATCAGGCGTCATTCCTCAGATAACTGTCATCGCAGGGCCATGTGCAGGAGGTGCGGTTTATTCTCCTGCCATAACTGATTTCGTTATAATGGTTGACAAAACCGCCAAGATGTTCATAACAGGCCCCAACGTGATAAAGGCCGTAACCGGTGAGGAAATTTCTCAAGAGGATTTAGGAGGAGCCATGGTTCATAACCAGAAGAGCGGGAACGCCCACTTTCTGGTTGAAAACGATGAGGAAGCCATGAAACTTGTCAGAAGGTTACTATCGTATCTTCCATCTAACAACGTGGAAGACCCTCCCATTTTGGAAGGAGATCGTGATCTCACCATGGAACCAGATATACTGGAAGTCGTTCCAACGAATCCAAATAAGGGATATGATGTGAGAGAGGTCATTGAGAGAGTTCTTGATGAAGGATCATTTCTGGAAGTTCATAAATACTTTGCAAGAAACATTGTCGTCGGATTTGGAAGAGTGAACGGTAGAGTGGTTGGTGTTATCGCCAACCAGCCATCCGTTTTCGCCGGAGCTCTCGATATAGATTCTTCCGATAAAGCTGCTCGTTTTGTCAGGTTTTTGGATGCCTTCAACATACCGATCCTGACATTCGTTGATACTCCAGGATACCTTCCAGGAGTCTCCCAAGAACATGGAGGTATCATAAGACATGGTGCAAAACTTCTCTTTGCATACAGTGAGGCGACATCTCCAAAGATCACTATAATCTTGAGAAAGGCTTACGGAGGAGCCTACATAGCCATGGGGAGTAAGCATTTGGGAGCCGATTTCGTTGCAGCCTGGCCAACGGCTGAGATAGCTGTCATGGGCCCAGAAGGCGCCGCGAACATAATCTTCAGGAAAAAGATCGAAGCATCGGAGAATCCGGAGGAGACCAGGAAAAAGCTTATTGAGGAGTACAAAGAGATGCTGGCGAATCCTTACGTTGCAGCATCCAGAGGTTACATAGATGCGGTTATAGATCCAAGAAGGACCAGGGAGTGGATAGCGAAAACACTCGAGATAGCCAGTACAAAGGTTGAAGCAAGACCAAAGAAGAAGCATGGTAACATACCGTTGTGAGGGGATGAGAAATGCCACTTCATGTTGTCACCATAGTTGGAATGTCCATTGTTTTCCTCATATTTGTGATACTTTACGCAACCTTTCGAACGATGGGTTACGTGTTCGAAGTTAGTAGGAGAAGGAGAGGGAGAAAGGAAGAAGAGGTTAAGAGAGAGGAGATAAAAGTTGAGGAAGCGGATGGGGAGATCGTGGCCGTAATAGCTGCTGTTCTTTCTCAAGTTTTAGGAGAAAAACATAAAATAATCTCTGTAAAGCCAGTCAAAAAGAGAGGTTATACCATATGGCGAAGAACGGGATGGAAAGGGGTAAGAAAATGGCAAGGAAGTTCAAGGTTGTGGTGAACGGAAAAGAATACATTGTGGAGGTTGAAGAGATAAGAGAGGAAAAGAAGAAAGCTACTGGGGAGAAAGAGGAAGTGAAGCGGGAGGTGAAGATGGAGGAGAGAAAGCCAGAAAGAGTCTCTTCCGAAGCGGTATCGAATACGGTGAAGGAAGAGAAAAAAGAGATATCTGAGAAAGTTCACGAAGTCAGGGCTCCCATGGCGGGTATAGTTTTGAGGATTCTTGTTAAAGTCGGTCAAAGAGTGGGGATAGGTGATCCACTCATTATATTCGAGGCGATGAAGATGGAGAACGAACTCCAGTCTGAATACAGTGGCATGGTGAAGGAGATACTGATCAAAGAAGGAGATAACATAGAGACGGGACAGGTTTTAATGAGGATAGGTTGAGGAGGTGGGATTGTGGAACTGAAAGTTGTGAGTTTCGATTTGGGGCACGAGCAGTTTGCAGTCGATATAATGAAAATCGACAGTGTGGTTGAAACGGGAAAAATTGTGAAGATTCCAGAATCCGCTGAATACGTTGAGGGTGTCATGAATCTCAGGGGTACACTCATACCCGTAATAAACCTGAGAAAGAAATTCAAGATGGAGGATTTTCCTGAAAAAGATAAGTGCAAGATCATTGTGACAAATCTTGAGGCTGGAAAAGTTGGATTTCTTGTTGACAACGTGAAGGAGGTCCTAACGATAAGCCAGGACGATATAGAAGAAACGCCAAGAGGCGTCGGTGGAATAGGAGGAAGGTACATACTGGGCATGGCAAAACTTGGAGATAACATCCTGATCATTCTGAACATAGATGAGATATTGACGGCAGAAGAGAAAATCGAGATCGAAAAGATCATGGAAAAAACCTGAAGGGGGATCCCCCTTCAGATCGTTATGGATTCGGTGTACTCTCCGAAAACCTCTCTCAGAGCATCCGATATCTCACCAACTGTTGCATAGACCTTGACTGCTTCTATGAAATATGGCATTAAGTTTTCATCTGAAGTAGCTGCTTTTTTGATATTTTGGAGGGCTTTTTTAACTTTTCCATTGTCCCTTCTTTCTTTGAGTTTTTTGAGTCTTGCTTTCTGCTTTTCCTCAACCTCTGGATCAACCTTCAAAATGTTTTCCATCTTCAACTCTTCATCCACGAACTCGTTCACACCAACGATTATAGTTTCCTTCGATTCTATAGACTGCTGGTATCTGTAAGAGCTCTCATGGATTTCGCGTTGTACGTAACCACTCTCAATTGCCTTAACCATACCCCCCATTTCATCTATCTTTTTGATGTATTCCATTGCCCTCTTTTCGATCTCGTTCGTCAAGGATTCTATAACGTAGGATCCTGCCAATGGGTCAACGGTATCTGTGACACCTGACTCGTAAGCTATGATCTGTTGGATTCTCAGGGCTATCCTTGCCGATTCTTCGGTTGGAAGTCCTAAAGCTTCATCGTAAGAGTTAGTATGAAGCGATTGTGTTCCCCCAAGAACGGCAGCGAGTGCTTGGATCGTGACCCTTATTATGTTGTTCAGTGGTTGCTGAGCTGTAAGGGTTGAACCCGCAGTTTGTGTGTGGAACCTCAACTTCATGGCATCTTGGTTCATCACCTTGAATCTTTCCTTCATGATCTTTGCCCATAACCTTCTTGCCGCTCTGAATTTTGCAATTTCTTCCAAGAAGTTGTTGTGGGATGAGAAGAAGAAAGAAACTCTCTTTCCAAGAACGTTCAGATCGATTCCCCTTTTCAGAGCGTATTCCATGTAAGCTATCGCATCGGCCAGGGTGAACGCAACTTCTTGAACGGCCGTTGCCCCGGCCTCCCTCATATGGTAACCACTCACACTGATCGGATTCCATTTTGGCATGTATTTGCCACAGTATTCTAAAATATCCGTTACGATTCTCATTGAGGGCTCCGGGGGATAGATGTAGGTACCCCTTGCTATGTACTCTTTCAATACATCATTTTGAATCGTTCCTCGGAGTACTTCCTTTGGTGTTCCCTGCTTTTCTGCAACGACTATGTACATGGCAAGAAGGATTCCAGCCGTTGAGTTTATCGTCATGGATGTACTGACATCTTTCAACGGTATGCCATCAAAGAGTACCTCCATATCTTCCAAGGAGTCTATGGCAACACCCACTCTCCCAACCTCTCCCTCCGCGAGAGGATGATCCGAGTCATAGCCGATTTGAGTTGGGAGGTCAAAAGCAACGGAAAGCCCCGTCTGTCCCTGGGATAGTAGGTACTTATACCGCTTGTTCGATTCTTCAGCTGTGCCGAAACCTGCATATTGTCTCATCGTCCAGAGCCTTGCCCTGTACATCGTTGGTTGAACTCCTCGTGTAAAAGGAAAGGTACCAGGAAATCCTATATCTTCGATGTAATCTGTATCCTTAAGATCCAAGGGAGTGTAGAGTCTTTTTATCTCATATCCAGATGTCGATAAAAATCTTTCCTTTCTTTCGGGGATCCTCTTCAACGCTTTTGAAACAGCATTTTCCTCCCATTCATTCAACTTGCTCTTGATCTTTTCCATATCCTCCATGGATTTCAACCTCCTATGAAAATGGGGATTTTCCAGATGGAGACATCAATATGCAAAACAGAAGAATTCCCAGAGAAATATATACCATATAATCTCCCAGAAGGGTGTAGATCGTTCTTCCATCACTGGGACTCATTTCGAAAGTGCAACTGGCTTCTTCCCCAGGCTTGATAATCTTCAGAATCCTTCCATACTTATCGACCTTACCCGTTATACCGGTGTTCGCTACTTGAAGAAAGTCCCTTCTTGTCTCGACGGCTCTGAAGACGATTTGAGAAAAATGCTGGATGAGGGCTGTTCTGTAATGGAACCAACCATCGTTCGTGACAACGATCAAAAAATCGGCACCGTTTCTGACTTCCACTCGAGAAACCTCCGGGAAATAGCTCTCAAAGCATATCTGAACCGAAAAGGGAGGAAAGTTTTCAATCTTGAACACGGTGTATTTCTCTCCTGGATCGAAGTAATCGAGTGCTTTGAGGAAGGAAAACATTCTGAAAATGAAAGGATATGGGAGTTTTTCAACGAATGGAAAGAGCCTGACTTTTGCATAGTGCTGGTTTGAAAATTTTCCATCTATTAAGGAAACCTGATTGTACTTCTTCTTGCCAAATGTGGGGAAACCAACGAGGATCCTCAGATTCCTTTCTGAAGATATTCTCTCCAAAACTTCCTTTGTATTTGTTCTCGAAATGTCTGTCATGAAGAAGGCTTCGGGGGTAACAACGAGAGCATTCCGAAGATTTTGTGTTAATCTGGTGAATTTTTCGAGGAGCTCTTTTTCAGAGACACTGTACTTAACCTTTACTGGAACGTTCGGCTGTAGTGCGACGATCTTCGCACTTCCATTTTCAGGGAGCGGTAGATACCATCCTATTACCGCATCGAGTGTATATATCACACCAAGCACCATGAATATGTAAAGTAACCTGAAGTATCTTTTTCTCATGAGAATGTAAAAGAGCGTGTTCACAAGAACGATTATGAAAACAAGAAGAAGGGTCCCACCTACGGATGCAAGCTGAACGATTCCCACGTTCTTGTAAAGGGCATCTGAAAGTCTTCCTCCCGTGAATCCAAGATCCCCTATACCTCTTAAGTACTCAAACAGAAGATAAAGGGAGGGTACAAAGAAGAGTTCGAGTTTTGGATTTCTTCTGACACGTTTTGAAAAAATTCCATAAAGAATGCCAAAACCCAGGAAGGGTAGAGCTTCTATTATACCCATCAGGAAGAAAACGACTCCTCCAACCCATCCAGGAAACCTTCCGAAAACTTCCGGAAAGTTTTCCGTCAACGTTGGAAAGACCCAGTAGAAGGATATCGATATGTGGGTGTAAAAATACAGAAAAGAAAGGAAACCACACCAAAGAGGGGATTTCCTCTCCATAGCTTTTAAAAGAGGTATGAGAGAGAACCATATCAAGACGCCAGACAAAAAACCTGGCATTGAGAGCGCTGTTAGAATACCTGAAAGTATCGCAAGGAGCATTTTACCCAACCCTTTCGACAGCTTCTCTCAGCGTTTCTACCACTACTTTCTGTTCATCAAGGGAGAGATCGTTGTAAAAGGGAAGTGCAAGAGTTTTTTTGGATTCTTCTTCAGTGATCGGTAACATACCTTCACCATAACCAAAGGTTTCTCTGTAGAAAGGTTGTAGATGCAGAGGCTGAAAATAATTTCTCACCTGTACTCCTTTCCCCTCCATGTATTTCATCACCTTGTCCCTGTTCACATCGGCGGATAACCTGATTACGTAGACGAACCAGCTCATCCTCGTAACGTACTCTTTGACGGAAGGAATTTTGACCCATTCGTAATCCTTTAGCAGTTCGTTGTAATTTTCCGCCACCTTCTTCCTTTTTTCGAGAATTTCATCTATCCTGAGCATCTGAGAGTATCCTAAAGCTGCCGACATCTCATCTATTCTGTAGTTGTACCCCAATCTCACATGAAGGAGCCACTCGTTTTCTTCCCCTCTTCCTTGATTTCTCATACTTCTCACAAGTTTCGCTATTCTTTCATCGTCAGTTATCACAACTCCTCCTTCTCCCGTCGTTATCTGTTTGTTGGGATAGAAAGCGAAAACACCGGCAACTCCAAATTTTCCAACTCTCTTTCCTTTGTACTCTGCTCCCAGGGCTTCACATGAATCTTCCAGAACTTCCAATCTCCATTCGTTAGTTACCTCGAGTATTTCATCCCAATCCAACGGATGCCCGAATATATCGACTCCCATGAAATATTTGACCCTGCTTGGATCCACAACTTCGTTCAGAATCTTCACTTTTCCTTTCTTGATCCTTATTAAGAGATCCTCGAGAGAATCCTTTGATGCGTTCAGTGTTTCCTCTTCCACATCAACAAATAAAGGGATCGCTCCTTCATACAGTGCGACATTTGCGGATGCCACGAAGGTGAAGGATGGAACGATCATGTAATCTCCTCTCTTCACTCCCATGGCCTTGAGAACGAGGTGAAGCCCTGCTGTTCCACTACTCACCGCCACACCATATTTTGCATTCACATATTCAGAAACTGCCTTCTCGAACTTTTCAGTGTAAGGGCCCATGCTCAACCTTCCGCTCTTCAGAACTTCCACAACTACCTTCACATCTTCTCCATTTATATCAGGTTTGGAAAGTGGTATCATCATCCCCACTCTCCTTTCAGTATCTTATCTATAGCGTATGCGACTCCTGCTTCATCGTTCGAGAGAGTAACGAATTTCGCTTTGTTCTTGACATCTTCTGGCGAATTTCCCATGGCTATCGGAATTCCCACTATTTCCATAAGCGAGAGGTCGTTGTAGCTGTCACCGATGAAGGCAACTCTGTCCAGTGTGGTCCCGAAATGTTCCAATAGAAATTCCAAAGCTTTTGCCTTTGTGCTATCAGGACCAAAGAATTCGTAGAATACCTCTCCATCTCTCACAGTGTTCTTCACACCCGTGAACTCTCCCAAATGTTCTCTTTCAACATCTCTCACAACTTCTAAAATTCCTTCCTCTTTTCCTATCAAAGCGACTTCCGCCACACTATCTCTTACGTATTTCAAAACATCATCTGAGAGGATTAACCTCCAGGAATTGGCTGCCAGATAATCCTCGAAAGGTCCTTTGTATCTTCTCTCGATCACCATGTCCCTTACCTCGAAAAAGGAAGTGAAGAGTATAAAAAATATATTCCTCTTCCTGGCCACATTTATTATCTTCCTTGCAACCTCTTCCTTCAAAGGTGATATCCTCAATATCTCTCCAGAAAATGGTTTCATTATGAGAGCACCGTTTTGAAAGACCATGGGAAAGTCCACATTTATCTCTTTCACGTATTTCCTGGCAGAGTGAAAATTTCTACCTGTGAAGATGGAGAACTTCAAACCTTTCCTCAGGATCCTCGCTATCATCCTTCTGTTTTCCAGAGGAATTTTCTTTTCGCTGTTGAGAAGTGTTCCATCAAGATCAACGATTATGAGGTCAATTGCTATGATTTCACCCCTTTTAGGATTTTATCATAGAGAACCTCTCTCCACCATTTTG
This sequence comes from Thermotoga sp., assembly GCA_003641585.1. Taxonomy (GTDB): domain Bacteria; phylum Thermotogota; class Thermotogae; order Thermotogales; family Thermotogaceae; genus 4484-232. Next base: position 8,018 of record QNAV01000017.1, read on the forward strand.
AGCAGGGAAATGGCAGCAAGTCTTGGCCCCTCCTTTTCAAAACCGTTGATTCCGAGCATGGTCCTTATCTCCCCAACTCTGACGCCCGTTTCGAACATCTTCTTAAGAAATGACTCAGCGATCTTTTCGTGCTCCTTCCTTCTTTGAACAGCACCAAAAGGGTTCGCAAAGTAAGAGGAAGTGAGACCAACTTCTCCAGTAGTACCCTTTGCCTTTCTTTTTCCTTCACTGAAAACTCTCAGAGCTTCTTCTGGCCTTTTAAAGATCACAAGCCTCTCATTCTCACTTCCAACGTACGTGTAATTGTTTGCGTAGAGAAAGTATTCCACCGGTGTTGGTTTTATTATCTCTTCGTAGTTACCGAAAGGCACGATGACTCTGGCGTTTATCTGATCTGGATTCATGAAAATGCTTCTGTCCATGGTGTGGTAAGCATAACCTGGTGGGAGATCATCAAGCCTCACAAAAGCCCCTATCTCCGTTCCGTATGCAACGACCTTTCCATTTTCAATTGCCAGAGAAGCCATATCATCCGCTATTATTCTTATCTCTGATATCTCATCGAGTCTTTCGAGAGCATCCAGTGTTTCCGATTTCCCAGCACCACTATCTCCTACGAACATCAAATTAACCGTCTTTCCACTTTTAAGTTTCACTCGGGCTAGAGCACCGTGAACAGGTAATCTCCCCTCTTCCAAAACCTTCAGATTGTGTACGGTGAGAGTTATTTTCTTCATGTATCCAAAGTAATCTGTTTCAGGAGAATCTCCAACGAAAGCGTAATAAGTATCGTTCATCCTGTAAATGACTCCTCTTTTTTCATCTTCTTGAAGGAATCTTTCAGGTATTCCAAATATAACCACCCCATCAGGTTTTCTGTCTCCGATTTCGAGAGGATCGGTTATTTCAAAAAGATTCAAAAGTCCTGTTCCATGGCAGAGGAACTCTTCTTGGACGAAGACCAGGAAAAAGTACTTCCCAACGTAAATAGGAAAACACAGCCAGTTTTTCTCTGATGGTTTAAAGTGTTCCAATGGTCCCTTTCCCTCTTTAACGGGGAATATTCCCTTTCTCTTGTTGGATCTTGTATAGAAGATGACAGGGGGCCTTAAAACAGCTCCCCACACAATGGGAATGTCTTTCATCCATCTTTCAACTTTCGAACTCCTCAGTTTATCCACAAGGAATATAACCTGAAAACCACTGGGGAGCTGTCTCATAACCTTGAAGGGTTTACCCATTAAGTTGTACATGATCCTTCTGTAGAGCTCCCTGACACTCGCCTCAAAATTCTCTCCTATCCTTATCGCTTCGTATTCCAAAGATAATTTTCTCTTCATGGTCCTTGTATACTTTGCTCTCTTTACAGCGAATCGATGCTTCTCTCTCCAGAAGTTGTACAGAGCTTCCACGAACTCGATCAGAACTTCTCTTCTTTTCAGTAAAGATTCCAAAAGAGACGTTTCTAGCTTTGTCAAGGGTTTAACGGTTAGAAGCATGAGTATCTCTCTGAGTTTTCTGTAGTTTACATTTTTCCCCTTTTTGAACGGTTCCAATGCCTCGAGAAGGTGATCGGATTTCTCTTCCAGAATCTCCACGAATTCTTTGAGGAGATACGAGAAGATCCTGCTTTCCAGAACTTGCGAGGGGTTGAAAAGAAGGATATCATCCCTTATCACATAAGATCTCATCCTCGATTTCCCCTCCTCAACCTACAGATTATTTTGTCTGCTTTATCTGTTCCTCCATATCTGAAATACGATATGGCTTTACAACCACCTTCACAATCCTCTGCTCCGTAGAATGGGCATCCCTTGCATTCTTCTGGAACAGGGAAGAATTTCCTCGGTTCGAGACTCTCCCAGATCTCCTTGAAACTCTTTTCCCTGATGTTTCCCATGTAGAACCTTCTCTCATATCTGAAATGACCACAGGGAACAACGGTTCCATCCACAAGTATCGAAGCATGTGTTATGCCTGCGGAACATGGCTCACCATCTATCGAATCTTCGACGTAGAAAACGATCCTGTTCGAATACTTTTCAACGATATTCCTGACGTATCCAATAGCTTCCACCCATTCATCGTCACTCATATCTAGAATGTGGGCGTTCAGCTTTCCTCTACCCACAGGTACGAACCTGTCAACGTAAACTGAGGAAACGTTCAAACTCAGGGAAAGTTTCACTAGATCCTCGAATTTTCTCCAGTTCACTGCATTGATAACGTTCAGTATCGTTACTTTGAAACCCTCCTTGATGAAATTCTTCATACCACTTATAGCCTTCTCGAAGCTTCCTTTACCCCTTATGAAATCATTTGTTTCTGGGTCTGGTCCATCAAGAGAGACTCCTACTAGAACATCTGGGTTAGCTTCCTTCATCTTCTTAACCATCTCCTCCGTTGCTAGTGAACCGTTGGTGTTTATCATGACCCTCTGTCCAACTTCCCTCGCGAACGCCAAGACATCGATGATTCTGGGATGGATCAACGGTTCTCCTCCGACGATGTCCAGAGCCCACACTTTTGTTTCTTTCACTTGAAGTATGAGATCTTTTATCTCATCAAGGGATAACTCATTTGGATGTTTCTCCCCGGCGCTGCAGTAACAGTGGATACATCTGGAATTACAAGCGGTCGTTATCTCGTACTCAACTATAGAAGGTGGTTCCCTCATTCCTTCACCTCCAGAAAAAGGTCACTTGTGTTTTCAAGAAGGATTTCCGATAATTTCTCTGGTTCGATCAGCAGAATCTCCGACATCTTCAGGATAACATACTCAACGTATATTGGTTCATTTCTCTTGCCCCTATTTGGTACAGGTGGAAGGTACGGGCAATCCGTTTCGGGTAACAGGTATCTGGCGCCTATTTTTCTCACAGCATCACGTAGCACATCATTCTTCGGATA
>QNAV01000018.1:0-10925 GCA_003641585.1 Thermotoga sp.
ATCCAAGAAGGGTTATCATGGGGTTTATCGCGTTTCTCATGGCGTGTTTGTATATGACCATCCTCTCCGGAAGTCCTTTGGCCCTTGCGAACGTCACATAGTCTTCGTTCAAAACATCCAGAAGACTTCCTCTCATATACCTCATCAAACTGGCGAAAGTACCGAATCCAAGAGCAAAACTTGGCAATATCAGGTGCCATGCAAGATCCTTGAATCTTTCCCAGGAAGTCATCTGAGAATGTTCAACCGATACCATTCCCGCTATAGGGAACCAACCGGTTTTCGCCGCTATGTAAAGCAGGAGAAGCCCTAAGAAGAATCCTGGGATGGCTATACCGCTGAACGCAACAACAGTGAGGAGTTTATCCCATATGGAATATTTTTTCAAAGCAGAGAAAGTTCCAGTGACAACCCCGAGAATCCAAGCAAAAGAGAGGGACGTTATCGAAAGAATCAAAGTGGCAAAGACCCTCTCCCATATCAGGGAAGAGACGGGCCTTCTGTAATAGAAGGAGTATCCAAAGTTACCTTTTATGACATTCTTCAACCATATAACGTATTGAACCATCACAGGCTTATCAAGTCCCAGTTCCCTCTTCATCTGCTCCAAGAATTTCTCAGAGACAGAGGGATCCAACCTGTACTGATCGAGAAAATCACCGGGGGCTGCTTGCATTATGAGGAAGACTATAAGAGATATTATGAATATTTCGGGTATAGCTATAACGAAACGTCTTGCAATGTATTTAAGCAATTCGTATCACCTCTTACACCTTAAAGTGAGGGGGAGGCCCCCCTCACTCTGTTTCTTTCCAGATCCAATCGTGGTTCCAGCCCCACATACCACCAAAAGCGGTGGGCTCGAGGTTGTGCAGTTTGTTGGAATAAGCGTACAAGTAGAGTTGCTGCGTTATATATATGAGAGGTAGATTCTCAGAAACGAGTCTCTGGAAGGTTCTGAACATATCCACAACTTTTTCCTGATCGAGGACCTTTATGTTTTCAACAAAGATCTTGTCGATTTCTTTTTCCCAATCAGGCGAGTAGTAATCGTTGGGATCGACGAATTTCTTGACATCTGGATGGAAGTTCCAGAAGTGGAGTGCCCCTTTGATTCTCCAGACATTTGCTCCACCCTGGGGTTCATCGGATCCTGTCAATCCTATTATGACTGCCTCCCAATCACCGTTAACAACCAGTTTCTGGACCAGTGTGTTGAAATCTATGGGTGCAAAGGTAACATCCATTCCAAGTTTCTTCAGTGCGTCAGTCAGAATGTTTCCTATACCTTCACGAATCTGGTTTCCAGCGTTCGTTGTGAGTATGAACTTCACAGGATTACCGTCTTTATCGAGGAGCTGTCCGTTCTCGTCCCATTTAAACCCACCGAGTTTTAACATGAGTTTTGCAAGGTCAAGGTCATACGGATATTTTCTCAAAACGCTTTCATCGTAGTACACTTTTGCAGCCTCACTTATAGGCCCCCACTGTGAAACCGCAAGTCCGTTGTAAAGAGTATCTATTATCGCTTCCTTGTTTATGGCATGTGCAACAGCTCTTCTGAAGTACTTGTTCCTGAACCATTTTCTCTTCACAGGATCTGGGCAGTTCCAGTTGAAAGTAACAAATTGTGTTCCAAAGTTTGGGCCACCCATTCCAACGATCCAGCCTTTTTCCTCCGCTTTTTCTTTGATTTCTGCGTATTCTGTACCTCTGGGAGCATAGACATCGACTTCACCGTTTTCGAAGGCAAGCTTCTGTGCATCCTGCGTGGGTATTATCTTGAATATTATCCCATCAAGGTATGGAAGCTGCACTCCATTCTTATCTTTCTTCCAGTAGTATGGGTTCCTCTCGAGTTTCACGTACTGATCTGGAACGTACTCGACAGGAATATAAGGACCAAGTCCCACAATTTCATGCTTGTTGATGGCATCAACACCCCAGAGCTCTTTGAACTTCTTCTCCTTGACGTACGGCTCTGCTATATGCTTCGGCCAGAGAACGAGTCCTCCAAGATATCTCACGGCCAGCCTGTAAACTTCTTTGAAGGATGTTTTGACGGTATAATCATCGATCTTTTCCGCTTTCGGCCAGTTATCACCGAACAAGTCCTGCATATCGTTTGGTATATCCGGATTGAAGTAAACATCGTTTATCGTGAAGACAACATCATCTGCTGTAAATGGAGTCCCATCACTCCATTTGACACCTTTTCTAAGATGCCATGTTATCACCATGCTACCATCGTCTTTGACTTCGATCTCCCATTTCTCAGCGAGTGCTGGATAGATCCTCGCGTAGTTATCCATTTCTATGAGTGATCCAGCGAATCTTCCAATTATCTGAGTTGAGCTTGTCTCTTGAGCCACGATGTCGTTACATGTTCTGGGGCCTGAAAGTGTCGGAACTATCAAATATCCACCTTTCTTCCCCGTTGCGTCTGCTCCCAGATACTTTTCACTGTAAGCAAACGGTGAGAGTTCTGCCAGAGCAAAGAATGCGAATGATACTAAAACTGCCAGAATGAGGAACTTTCTCATTCCTTAACACCTCCTTCTTTTGCCACCAGGTGACATGCGACCCGGTGGTTTTTAGAAACCTCCACGAGAGGAGGATACTCTCTCTCGCATATTTCCATTTTGTAAGGACACCTTGGATGAAAGAAACAACCGCTCGGTCTGTTTATGGGACTCGGCACTCCTCCCGTTAGTATTATCCTTTTTCTCTTCCTCTCTACCTCAGGATCCGGTATTGGGACAGCGGATAAAAGCGCCTTTGTATAGGGATGAAGGGGATTTTCAAAGATCTCTTCTGTTTCTCCCATCTCCACGATTCTTCCAAGATACATTATACCTACCTCATGACTGATGAATCTTACGAGCCCCAGATCGTGCGATATGAAGAGATACGAAAAGTGTTTTTCTTCCTGGAATTTGATGAACAGATTTATTATCTGAGCCTGTACAGAAACGTCCAAGGCAGATGTTGGTTCATCCAATATTAAAAGATCTGGATCAATCGATATCGCCCTCGCTATCGCAATTCTTTGCCTTTGACCACCACTGAACTGATGGGGATATCTATCAAGGTGATACGGTTTTAAACCGATACTCACTATAATATCTCTTGCCATCTCGTACGCTTCCTGTTTTGAATCAGCGAGCCCATGGAAGAGAATGGGTTCTGTTATTATCTCACCAACGGTCATTCTGGGATTCAGAGAGCTCATCGGATCCTGGAATACTATCTGCATTCTTCTCCTGAAGGGAAGGAGTTCTCTGTAACCAAGCTTTGATATGTCGCTTCCATCAAAAAGAATCCTACCATCTGTGGGATCAGTCAATCTGAGAACAGTACGTGCAGTCGTTGTTTTACCGCATCCAGATTCTCCAACCAACGCAAAGGTCTTACCCTTTTTTATTTCAAAAGAAATATCGTCAACAGCTTTTACGTATCCGACAGTCCTCTTTATCAAAAATCCTTTTCTTATAGGGAAGTATTTTTTCAGATTCTCAACCCTCATTATTACATTATCGATGGTGGATCCCCCCATTACGGTAGTACTTCGAACCCATGCCTTCTGAGTTTTTCCACGATTTCCTCACGTGTTAAAAAATTGTCGTCGTATTCTATACCGGCAACTCCTGCTTCAACGACGATATCCACATTGAGAACACTTCTATACTTTTTATTATCCTTTCAACTTCTTCCACCGTATCCTGATGGAGATTCTTGATCATAAAATATTGAAGTCTCTTCAAATACAGGCACCTCCTTCTAATACATCTCCTTCTCTTATGAGTCTTCCATTCTTTGCTTCTGAAAAAGACAAGACTTTTTTTCCAGGAAATTGAATCTTACCAAGAAGGATTTTACCATCTCCTGTTTTAACCCAAGCACCTTTCTCCTCTATTCTCAATACCATTCCTGGTATACCTTCACCACCGTTCTTCTTCATGTCCTTAACTTCGAAGAGTTTTACGATCTGATTTTTGAAAAGAGCTCTAGCTCCTGGTACAGGATCGTAAGCTCTTATTTTATTCTTCACTTTCTCAGACGTTTCAGAAAAATTCACAAAAGTATCTTCCTTTTTTATCTTGGGAGCGTAAGTTGCCTTACTGTCATCCTGAGGAATGAAAACCACCTTGTTATGAGAGAGAAGCTTCAAAAACTCATCGGCCGCTTCTTTTGCGAGATCTATGAGTTTTACGTACACATCCCCGAAAGTTTCAAAATCTCCAATTTCTAGAGTTTTTTGAAGCGCTATTGGGCCTGCATCCAACTCTTTCACCATTTTAAAAATCGTGATTCCCGTTTTCCTCTCTCCGTTCTCTATTGCCCTTTGGATTGGAGCAGCCCCCCTGTATTTTGGAAGAAGAGAAGCATGAACATTGTATGCTCCGAGCTTTGGTATTTCCAATACGGTTTCCTTTAGGATCTTACCGTAGGCGGCTACCAGCAAAACATCGGGATCTTTTGACTTGATGAATTCCACAGTTTTCTCTTCATTTATAGTGGATGGCTGGATCAATGGAATTCCGTATTTCTCCGCCACCACTTTAACAGGAGGTACAAGCACCTTCTTACCTCTTCCCCCTTTTCTATCAGGTTGTGTAACGACTCCCACGATATTCCAGGAATGGGCCAGATGTTCTAATATATGAGAGGCAAAATCAGGTGTTCCAACAAACACTATTCTCAAGGTCCTTTCACCTTGCTTTCGACAGTATCTAACACCTCTTTCTTCCCTTTTAAAATCATCTCGACTATATCACTATTGTACTTTTCGTCGATTATCTCCAGATTTTCTCTGTAGCTGTACACAATTCCAACTTTTGAAATGGGTATGATGAATTTCCTCTTCTCTTCTCCTGAAAACAACTCTCTCTCCAATCTTTTCACCAAAGTATTCAACCCTTCCCTCTTCAGAGCGGAGATGAAAACAGCATCGGGATACTCCAGACTCAGTTTCTCTATTCTATCACGTGTACACATGTCTACCTTGTTGAACACCAGTATCTTCTTTATGCTATCAGCCTTTATCTCTCTTAAAACGTCATAGCAAGCTTTCAACTTGTTCTCCATGTGAACATCCGAGACGTCCACCAGAATGAGAATAAGATCCGAGAAAGTTATCTCTTCGAGGGTTGCATGGAATGCTGCTACGATACTGTGAGGAAGTTTCCTTATGAATCCAACCGTATCGCTTATCAAGATCACCCTTCCATTGGGAAGCTTTAACCTTCTGGTGGTGGGTTCAAGTGTTGCAAAGAGCTTATCGGCTATCAGAACATCGGTATCCGTCAGGACCTTTAAGAGAGTTGATTTGCCGGCGTTTGTATAGCCGGCTATCGATATGTGGGGAATACCACTTTTCAATCTTCTTCTCCTCTGAACATCCCTCTCGACTTTTATCTCTTCGAGTTTCTTCCTGAGAACCGATATTCTATCTTTTATTCTCCTTCTCTCCTGCTCTAAAAGTTGTTCACCTGGACCCCTTGTGCCTATACCTCCCCCCAATCTTGAAAGTTCTTCACCCTTTCCCACGATTCTCGGAAGCTTGTATTCAAGCTGGGCCATTTCAACCTGAATTTTTCCTTCTTCACTTGTCGCGTGATGTGCAAATATTTCCAATATGATCTGCGTTCTATCCAAAACTTTCATCCCAGTGATATCCTCTATGTTTCTTGCTTGTATAGGATTCAATTCTCCATCTGCGACTATCAAATCAGCTTTCATCAACTCTTTCAGATTCCTTAATTTTTCAATTTTTCCCTTTCCCAGATAATACTTTGAATCAGGTTTTTTCCTTTTCTGCACAACCCAATCCAAAACCTCGATATCCAACGTCTTACACAGGTTTTCGAGTTCTTCCAAGGATTCATCGACACATACATGGTCGTCTGAATCTATGCCGATCAGAATCGCTTTTCTACCAGAAAAATTATTCTTCTCCATCATCTCCCTTTTTCTCCCCCTCTTTCTCCTCCTCCCCTTCCTCTTTAGGTTTCATTAATCTGACGTAGGAAGAAGGAATTATGGTGCTTATGGCATGTTTGTAAATAAGACTCTGTTGATTCCCACTCTCCAATAGAACGGTGTAACTATCGAATGATCTTATGAACCCTTTCGTTTGAAATCCATTTACAAGGTACACTTTTACTTCTATTTTGTTGACTCTGAGGTGGTTCAAGAACCTATCTTGAAGGTTAAACTTTTCCGCCACTTTGTATCCCCCCATGAAAGAATTTTTCAATGCATTCAAATTATAGTATATCTGCAAAATACCTTAAGCCCATGCATCAGGGCTTCAGGGAACCTTTCAAGTACCATTTCATACGCGATCACCATGATTTCTCTTACTGAAATCTCAGTATACTCAAATTTTTGATTTTTCAAATTGCGTTCGAATCTATTATACAACGTTATCTGTTCGTATTATGGTTCTCGATATCGCAAAATCGCATCGATCATTAATACTCGTATTATACTCATAATACTGGGATCGATAAACTCGATATTTCCGAGGAGGGAAGGATGTGAAGATCATTTTTGAAGGGAAACCTCTTAAAACCTTCCACATGAATATCGTCTTCTCCGTTGGCTGGAGAAACGAACCACCCAAATACAAAGGAATTGTGAGAGACACTTTGGAAAATCTCGCGAATGAGATATCCAAAGCTGTGCCCAGGTGGTACGAAATCAAAAAGAGTGTGGAAGCGGAATTTTCTTTCGTGCAAATATGGGGAACTTCAGATGAGATCGATGATCTCAAGAAAGGTTTGGAAAAGAGTTTTTTAACTTTCCCTCCTCCCTTCATCGAAATAGGTGGGGGAGTCCTTTTCTCCGTTATGACCGGTGGGGTGAAGAAAAATTCTCTGGAGCAACTGAGAAAAATCAAGGTACCTTCTCCTTTGAAACCCCAAAAATTGTTTTCAAAACCGAGGAACTTCGTGAAGCTCTCAGGAATCGCGCGCCTTGAAGCTTTGTTTTTAAAGGAATTTTTAGGCGAGAGAGAAAAGGAGGTGTTCCTGGAGATCTCAAAAGGTGTTGACAGACTTCTTCTGGGAAGAATAGCGGGTGAAATGCCATCTTATAGGGAAATGGAGGAATTTTCAGGTTTTTTTAGAGCAAATATCTTGAAAAGATTGGAGGGTACATCAGAGACAGCGGATCTTCTAACTTACATGAACGTTTTCTCAAAAGAAAGGGTCTCTATAGATGATATACTTGACAGGTTAGAAAGATTGGAATTTTTTAAATTTCTGGATGTATTGAAAAGAATATATTGAGAGGTGTTGAGATGAACTTTGAAAAGTCGGAATTTGTGGATAGAGTCAGGATCTTCGTAAAAGCAGGTGACGGTGGGAATGGATGTGTAAGTTTCAGAAGGGAAAGGTATGTTCCCAAAGGTGGACCGGATGGAGGGGATGGTGGAGACGGTGGGTTTGTGATATTGAGAGCGAATCCGAACATCTCCACCCTCTTATCCTTTGTTGGAAAGAAAAAGTTCATAGCTGAGAACGGGAAAAATGGGAAAGGGAAGAAAATGAAGGGAAGAAACGGTAAGGATCTAATACTGGATGTTCCCGTTGGGACCATCGTGAAAGATCTTGGAACAGGGGAAGTGCTGGCAGATATGAATACACCCTGGAAAATGGTGTGTGTTGCAAGAGGTGGAAGAGGTGGTAGGGGAAATCATCATTTTAAAACACCAACCAGGAGAGCTCCTAGGATTTTTGAGAAAGGCGAAAAAGGCGAGAGAAGATGGCTGGAGCTTGAACTGAAGATTCTCGCAGATGCCGCTCTAGTTGGATATCCTAATGTGGGGAAATCCTCCCTCATAGCCAGAATGAGTAATGCCAGACCGAAGATAGCAAATTATCCTTTCACAACGCTCATACCCAACCTGGGAGTTGTTAGATTGGACACGGATAAGGAATACATCGTGGCGGATATCCCAGGTTTAATAGAAGGTGCAAGTGAAGGAGCAGGGCTCGGTAACGTTTTTTTAAGACATGCGGAGAGGTGTTCCGTTATCCTTCATGTCATCGATATAAGCGGATTTGAAGGAAGAGATCCAGTTGAGGATTACAGGGTGATAAGGGAAGAGATGAGAAGATATGCAAAAAGCCTTTTAGAGAAACCCGAGATAGTGGTAGCCAACAAGGTGGATCTGGTACGTGATAGAGAGGATCTCATTGAGAAGATCGAAATTTTGAGAAAAATATCCGGCACAGAGGTTCTAACGACATCGGCTGTTACCGGGGAGGGCGTAAGGGAATTAATGTGGAAAGTTTGGGAATTCGTTGAAAACGCCAGAAAAGAACTTCAGCCTGTTACAACTGAAAAGTTCAAGAAACCTCCTGCGTTATGGAGAAGGTTACCTGAGAAGATTTCCATCCATGTTAGAAAACTAGGAGATGGGGAGTACGAGGTCTTTGGAGAGGATGTGCAGAAATGGCTCGAAAGATACGATATCTCGGAGAGAGATGTGAGGATCATGTTTCTGGAAAAGCTTGAGAAAAACGGCCTTTCAAAAATTCTCAAGGATGTGGGGGTAAAAGATGGTGATACTGTCTACATTGGAGATTTCACCTTCGAATACAAAGATTGAGAGATTGGGTATATTCGGTGGTAGTTTCAATCCCCCTCACAATGGGCACATAATAATAGCGAACTACGCATTGGAAATACTGAAACTGGATCTTCTACTGGTAGTTCCCACATTTCGTCCCGCTCACAAACCCGTTTCTTCCCTCGCACCTTTTGAAAAAAGATATGAATGGCTTCGAAAGATTTTCAGAGGTAACGAAAAAATATTTGTGAGTTCTTTTGAAAGAGATAGGGGAGATGTTTCCTATTCGATATACACTGTTGATCACTTTTCAAGGCTCTATTCCACCAAACCGTATTTCCTGGTGGGAGAAGATGTTCTATCCTATATAGAAAGATGGTACAGGTACGAAGAACTATTGAAAAAAGCGTATCTTGTAGTGTATCCGAGATACTGTGGAAAGCCTTACCACGAACGTGCAAAGAAAATTCTGGGTGACCTGTTCGATGACATCATCTTTTTGGAAACACCACTTGTTCAGATATCTTCAACCGATATAAGAAGACGGATAAGGGAAGGCTTACCAGTGAGTGGTATGGTCCCGGAAGTGATAATGGAGGAAGTGAAGGAGGTGTACAGGTATCTGGAAGGAGATAAACGTTAAGAAAAAGGTACTACCGGGAAACGTTGGGCTTGCTCCCATGGCCGGAATAACGGATAAAGCCTTTAGAACTATTTGCAGAGAATTTGGAGCTTCTTTCTCATATTCAGAAATGATCAGCGCAGATGGTTATATAAGAGGATCTTCAAAAACGAAGGATTTTTTACCGTACGATGAGGACTTCACGGCTGTTCAAATATTCGGATCGGACCCCTTTTTACTATCGGAAGCGGCTGCTGAGCTCTCCGAGCAGTTCGACTGGATAGATTTGAACGCCGGATGCCCTGCGAAGAAAGTTATCAAGAAAGGAGCGGGAGGTGCTCTAATAAGAGATTTGAAAGAATTAAAAAAAGTTGTGAGAGAGCTGAGAAGGAATATAAAAGGTGTTTTTTCGGTTAAAACGAGGCTTGGTTGGGAAAAAAACGATTTTGAAAGGATATACAGTATACTATCAGAGGAAGATGTCGATCTTGTGGTCGTTCACGCAAGAACTGTGCGTCAAGGCTTTGAAGGTAAGGCCAGTTGGGAGGATCTTAGCTTCCTGAATTCCGACGGGCCTCCTGTTTTCATAAGTGGAGATATTCTATCTCCCGAAGATGCGAAGAAGGTTCTGATGATGACGAATTGCCAAGGTGTCATCGTTGCAAGAGGAGCTGTTGGAAGACCGTGGATATTCAAGCAGATCAGGGATTTCTTTGCCAGAGGAATGTACGAAGTTCCGTCTCTTGAGGAAATCAAAGATGTAGCCTTGAGACACCTGGATCTTTTGAAGCATTACAAGGGTGAGAAGAAAGCGGTTAAGGAGTTCAGGAAATTCATATCGGGTTACACAAGGGACATACCAAACAGCAGGAAGTTCAGAAGGAAAGTCATGGAGATCGAAGATTTTAACTCGCTAAAAAAGTTGTTGGACGTTTTTTTCAGAGAACAATGTATAATCTAAGCGTACAAAACTGGGGAGGGGTCCCATGCCGTTCTATCGCTACGTGGCCTTTGATGGTTCAGGAAGAAAGATAAAAGGAGTAATGGAAGCGGAAAGCGAATTGAGAGCAGCGAACGTTCTAGGGGAAAGAGGGTTGGCTGTCGTCTCTTTGAAAGAAGTTAAGAGAAGGAAGACCTTTGTGCTCTTTCCGATATCCACAAGGGAACTCGCTTCGTTCTCCAGACAACTCGCCACGATGATATCTGCTGGCGTCAGGATAAAAGAGGCTTTAACGATCCTAGCAAGACAGGAGATGTTTTCAAGGAGATTCAGAAAAGTTCTCTTGGAGATCATAATAGATTTGGAGACAGGATCTTCCCTTGCAGAAGCTCTATCGAATAGAAGAGTTTTCGACCCTGTGTTCATAAACCTCGTTGCCGCAGGAGAAGAAGGAGGTGTCCTGGATAAATCGATGGAAAAAGCAGCTGAATTCTATGAGAGCTCCAAAAGGCTCCAAGATGAGATAAAATCCGCCATGGCTTACCCAACCTTTGTTCTGGTCTTCGCTATAATCATCGTCATGGTGATCAGTTTCTACATCTTGCCCAACCTGATAAAAGCCTTTGGAGGAGAAGTTCCCTTATCCCCCACCGTTTCGTTTCTCATGAACGTGAACAGAAATTTGAAAACTAATTGGCCTGTTGTATCGATTGTTGCAGGTCTCGTGATAATAGGGTTCGTGATTCTGATGAAATCAAAGGCTGGTATTTACATAAAAGATG
>QNAV01000019.1:0-10299 GCA_003641585.1 Thermotoga sp.
AAGGTACCTCGTTATAAATGTGACACAGAAGCCTTTCGATGACAAAAGAGTCAGGAAGGCCATAGCTTACGCTGTTGATAGAAAGAGAATCATAGAAGATGTGTTCGTCGGTCTTGCAAAACCCCTTTACTCCTTGATCCCTGAAGGAATGTGGAGTCACAAGAACGTCTTCCCAGAGAGAGATCTTGAAAAGGCAAAAGAGCTCCTCAAGGAAGCTGGATACGATGAAAAACACCCGCTTACCATAGATCTATGGTACACCCCAACACATTATGGAACGACAGAAGCCGATGTGGCTCAGGTTCTGAAAGAATCCCTTGAAGAAACGGGAGTTATAAAGGTCAACATCAAATACGCAGAATGGTCAACGTACATAGACTACTTCTTAGAAGGCGCCATGGGACTCTTCCTGCTTGGATGGTATCCAGATTATCTGGATCCTGACGACTATGTGTGGCCATTCCTGAGTGAAAGTGGTGCGAAATCCCTCGGTAGCTTCTACTCCAACAAGTTCGTCGAAGAACTCATGATAAAGGCAAGAGGGTTCACAGGAGAATCTGCAAGGATCCCATTCTATGAAAAGGTCCAGAATATCCTGGCAGAAGACGTTCCGTACATCCCACTCTGGCAGGGTGTTGCAACATGTGCTGCCAAAAAATCTGTGAAGGGAATACTGCTTGAGCCAACCCAGATATTCAGGTATTACATTCTCTACGAAGAGTGAACTTGTCCCGCCCCGAAAGGGGCGGGCTCCTTGTTGAGGAGGTAGAAAGATGTCTCTTAAGGCCTACATAATAACCAGAATCATACTTGCTATTCCGATGATGCTCATTCTTCTTTCTCTAATATTCTTCATCCTCAGGATAATACCTGGTGATCCTGTCAAGGCTATTCTTGGAGGGAAGGCCCCTATAGAAGTTATCGAGAGAAAAAGGCATGAGCTTGGTCTCGATAAACCCATCCCAATCCAATTTGTGGAATATTTAGGAAAGCTTATGAAGGGCGATATGGGTAAATCTACCCTGACAGGAAGGCCTGTTTGGGATGAGTTGATGGAGAGATTCCCGGCGACTGTGGAACTCACATTGTTCGGTTTTAGCATAGCAGTTCTCATAGGTGTTTTCTGGGGAGCTGAAGCTGCAAGGAAAAAGGATAAAACCATGGATGTGTCTGCGAGAGTATTCGCGATGCTCATGTATGCTATTCCAATCTTCTGGCTAGGTTTGATGTTTCAGTTTCTGTTTGGTATGATTCTGAGATGGTTCCCAGTGGGGGGAAGGATATCTGCGGCCGTCTCGTTAAAACCTATTACAGGGCTCTACATTCTTGATTCCCTCATCCAGGGAAACTGGGCCGCTCTGAAAGACGTTCTGTGGCATCTTGTCCTTCCAGGAACCACTTTGGGTTTGGTTATCTCAAGCATATTTTTGAGGATGGTTAGAAACAACACAGTTTTGATGCTCTCCCAAGATTTTGTTAAAGCCGCAAAAGCAAGAGGGATAAAGGAAAAAGTGGTTCTGTACAGACACGCACTCAAAAACGCTTTCGTTCCCATACTCACAATGATGGGACTTCAACTTGCACTTCTTCTTGCGGGGGCTGTCCTCACGGAAACAACCTTTTCATGGCCGGGTCTTGGAAGCTACCTGATAATGAAAATAAGATACAGAGATTTTCCCGCAATACAGGGAACAGTCGTTTTCTTTGCCTTCATAGTGGTCATTATAAGTATACTGGTGGATATCATAAATGCACTGGTCGATCCCAGAGTGAGATATTAATATTACTATACATATATTTACATGATTCTAAAATCATGAAAAAGCCTTTAAATTCCTGATTTCGGATACGAAAAGTTATTTTATAGAAATTTTGAAATTTTTACACGAAAGAGTTATAATCATGAAATGATTTCTGGAGCGGAGGATATGAGGAAATACTCGGCATATCATATTCCAGTTCTTGTAAATGAGGTTGTAGAGTACCTTTTGACTCCGCAATGTAGGTTTATACTTGATTGTACCGTTGGAGAAGGTGGACATGCAAAGGCTCTGTTAGCAGCTTGTAAGGATTGTTTCTTGATAGGTGTTGATCTGGATTCAGAGGTTTTGAACCTAGCGGAGCGGAAATTAAAGGAATTTGAAGGAAGGTACAAACTGTTTAAAGCTTCGTATGTGGAAGTCGATATCATTCTGAAGTTGATGGATATTGAGAGTGTTGATGGAATACTGATGGATCTTGGTGTTTCGACGTATCAGCTCAAGAGTGAAGGTAGAGGCTTCACCTTTGAAAAAGAAGAACCTTTAGACATGCGGATGGATCTGGAATCGGATTTTTCAGCATGGAATGTTGTCAACGAGTTTTCTGAAGAAGAACTCTCAAGAATTATTTTCGAGTACGGTGAAGAGAAGAGATTTGCCAGACGTATTGCAAGAAAGATCGTTGAGAGAAGACCTATAAATACCACTCTTGACCTCGTGAAAGCGATAGCAGAGGCTATTCCTCAGAGAGAAAAAACCAGGAGAAAAAAGCATTTTGCGACGAAAACTTTCCAAGCTATTCGTATCGTTGTGAACAGGGAATTAGACAATCTAAAGAGTTTCCTCGAAAAAGCACCAAATTTTTTAACATCCGGAGGAAGGATTGCTGTAATTTCTTTCCATTCTTTGGAAGATAGGATAGTAAAAAACGCTTTCAGAAACTCTGAAAAATTGAGGATCCTGACACCAAAACCGATCAGACCGTCAGAGAAAGAGGTGAAAGAGAATCCCAGATCCAGAAGTGGGAGGTTGAGGATAGCGGAGCGGATCTAGGGGGAAGGAGGAGAGAGAGTTGAACCCCGTGAAAGCGAAAGTAAAGCGGAGCGAACTCACTCGAGAAATTTCCGGGATCTATCATGTTCTGTTCGTATTCGCTGTTTTCATAGTGGTTGTGATCCTTGGAATGTTCCTCTTCAAAATCAGCAGGGATGCTTTCTACCTCTCCCAGGAAACGAGAAGAATGGAAATGGAGATTAAAAAATTGGAGAAAGATCTGGAATCGTTGAACAACGAATATCTCACCCTGATATCTCGCTTCAATGTGGTGATTTCTCCTGATGAACGGAGATGATCTTTGGAAGGCGCGTGTTTTCTTCATATTCATCATCTTCACTATATTTCTGGGATTGGCCTTCATAGGATTGATCACAACCCCATCGTCGGTTTTGAGGAGAAATGTGTGGAGTTATTTCATTCCTCCCACAAGAGGGGATATCTTGGATAAATCTGGTAGAAACTCTGCCACAGACCTTCTGTTCTATGTTGCCTACTTGGATGTGAATTACCTCAAAAAGCATCTCGATCCTCGCCTTGAAACTTCCCTTCTCGATCTCCTCAGAAATTTCAATCTACACTTGAAAATAGACGACGTTTTGAATAGAAAAATTGTCAAACTCGGTGAGAGTGAGGAAAGAGACGACATATTGAGGAAGATCCCGATAGATCTCTTCCCCTATGTCAATATATCCCTGGAGTACAGAAGAAGCAAGATCAACGAATTCGGTGTGGGAGTGATCGTTGGATCTGTAGTCAATGGAAAGGGAAAATACGGTGTTGAAGGATACTTTGACGATATTCTGAGGGGGAAAAAAAGAGGGAAGCTGAAGGTTAAGATCTATGGAACACTCAAAATACAGCCGGAAGTTGTGGAATACGTGCCACCTGTTAATGGAAAAGATGTGAGAATAGCGATAGACCTGGATCTTCAGAGAGCGATTTACAAAGAGCTTTTGGATCATGTTAGAAAACACAGGGCAACCTGCGGTCATGTCATAGTTATGGAATCCAAAACTGGAAAGATAAGGGCCATGGTAACAACCTCTAATTGGAACGACATCGTCATGGGTTACATAGAACCCGGATCTTCCATAAAGCCCGTTGTGTATTCCATCGCGCTGGAAACCGAATCCGTGTCTCCTGACATGACACACAACTGTGTTGGTTGGATAAAACCTGTTGAGAATCTAAAATACGTTATAAGGGACGTTGAGGCCCATGGCTTGGTCAATCTGGAAGAAGGTATTGTGAAATCCTGTAACAGCATGACAGTTATGGTGTCAAGAGCTATAAAGGATCACATAGGAGAGGAAGGTTTCTATCAATGGCTCAGAAAATTTGGCTTTGGAAGGAAAACGGGGATCGAATTGGATGGAGAGATAGAGGGAGTTTTGAGAGAACCAAGCGAATGGTCGGTTATAGATTTTGCAGAGATCGCCATAGGTCAAGGAATCGGAGTCACCCCCATACAGCTGATAAGCGCCCTGAACGTTTTTGCAAATGATGGGTACTACGTGAAACCCACGATTCTGGAGGATTCAAAAGTTGAGAAGAGGCCAGTTGTGTCTTCAAAGACGGCTCAGTTCATAAAAAATGCGATGAAAAAAGTGGTTGAGGAAGGAACTGGAAGAATGGCCAGGGTTCAAGGAATTAGTATAGCAGGGAAAACTGGAACAGCTCAGAAGGCAGTTGAGGGGAAATACACAAATCATTATCACTCGATTTTCGTGGGATTCTTTCCTTCAGACGATCCAAAATACACCATACTCGTTCATATAGACGATCCAAAAGGTGAATATTTGGGTGGAGAGGTAGCGGCTCCACTGTTTTCGAAAATCGTGAGGGTGTTGACTTCTAAAAAGATCTATAAAATAAAGATCACTAAAGGAGTCATGCCGGACCTTAGAGGATTGAGTTTAAAAGATGCCCTTTTGATACTGAAAAGTATGGGAGTAGCAGATGTTAAATATAAAGGTGAGGGAGTGATCGTCGATCAATCTCCCCCACCAGGTTCTTTCGAAATAAAGGAAGTCGAGCTCACTCTTCAACCAAAATAATTCTTCGCAGCGTGTTCTATAGCTATGGCTGCATCGGCAGCGGCAGTTATTATCTGTCTCAAATTCTTCTGTCTGACATCTCCAACTGCGTATATTCCCTTCGTTTTGGTCTCCATGTTCTCATCGGTTACAACGTATCCATATCTATCGATTTCAGCTAGGCCTTCCAAAATTTTCGAATTTGGGTCCAACCCCACGAATATGAAAACGCCATCTGTCTTCAGAACTTTTTCCTCTCCCGTCTTAACGTTCTGGACCACAACTTCTCTTACCTTCTCATCGCCTCTTATCTCTTTAAGGGTTGAATTGTACCAAACCTCTATCTTTGGATTGCTTAAAACCCTCTCTTGTAAGGTTTTCGCAGCCGTTAGGGTCTCCAGAAGCTGTATCATGGTGATCTTGTTCACTATGTTGGCGAGAAACGTTGATTCGTCACAGGCGCTATCTCCTCCCCCAACGACCACTATATCTTTCCCGGAAAACAGGTAACCATCACATGTTGCGCAGTATGAAACACCCTTACCGTTGAACTCTTCCTCTCCGGGAATTCCCAATTTCTTGGGGTTCGCACCTGTTGCCACGATCACCACTTTGGCTTTCGTTTCTTTTCCATCGTCCAGAATGATCTTTTTGAACTCACCTTCGACTTCTATCTTCGTAGCCGCTGCATTGTAAAACTCCGCTCCAAATTGTCTGGCATGTTCTACGAATTTGCTGGCGAGTTCCTCACCCTTCACACCAGGAAAACCCGGGTAGTTCTCAACAAGATGTGTCAAGTTCACGTAGCCACCTTCTATATCCCTTTCAATGACGACCACGGAAAGTCCTGCTCTCCTTGCGTATATCGCTGCGGTGAGACCACCTGGCCCTCCACCAATCACCGCAACATCGTACTTTTCTTTGAGCTCCTTCGATTCTTTGGAGCTTATTTCGAAAAATTCCACGGTTTATCACCCCTTAGCCAGTCTTAGTACCTGTTCTACAAACTCTTTTTCAGGATAGGCTCCTATGAAGAATCTGTTTGGATCTCTATCTATGACAATATGTGGAACAGAGGAAACACCAAAATCCTCACTCAGGTCGAAGAATTCATTGGCTTCTATCATCTCACTCACTATGTTTTCATTCGCCAAAGCGATGTTGTGGGCCATGGAAACGGCTCTAGGACAATATGGACACGTTGGTGTTATGAAAACACTTATCCTCAGGGGTTCCTTTATTTCAGATAACCTCTCTATGGAATCCTGAGATAGACTCGGTTTTGCTCCCTTTGAAAAGACCATGATGGTTTGAAGAAGTGTTGGAAATTCATGTCCAGAAGGTATACCATAGAATCTAACACCAAGATCTTTCCCATCTTTCGTGAGAATGATGGTTGCAGGCACCATTTCCACGCTGTACTTTTCAACTTCTTCCTTGTCCTCATCGATATCTTTCACCTCAAGAGCTATTCTCGGGTCTATGGATGCAAGTTCCTCCAAAACCTGTTTTGTCAGTTCACAATATTGACATCTTGTTTCATCTTCGGCCTTGAAGAAGACTATTTTCACTTCATCCTCCATTTCCTTATCGAACATTTCTTTAATTACTTTTACGTCTTTTTCACGTAATATAGCCACTGAAATCACCTCCAAATATATTCTACTAATTTGATCTAAATTTTTATCTCATTCTCAGTAACGATATTGTGACACCACCTACAACTAAGATGAAACCCACGATGAACATATTCAGGATATGCATGTTCAAAATCAGAAGATGAAAAATAAAGAGTATAATTAGAGGTTCCAGAAAAACTGTCTTCAAATTTCTTTTCAAATATCCCCAAGAATATTCTCTTTTGTCATACCCCATTGAGAGATACATCAATCTGAATCTTCTGTTTTCATTTCTGAGGACTTTAGAGGAGCAGTTCAGAAAAAAGAAACATGACAAAATGAATATGAGTGGGTATTTAACGAGTGGTAAGGAAAACGCAACATGCTCTATTAGAAGTAAGAGACCTATCGTTGTGAACTCATTAAATATTTCAAAAGGCTTGAAAATGTCCCTTTTTTTCCTAAGCAGGGCCATGTAGAAAAACAATAGAGATAGAAATCCTCCCCCCAGAGAACAAAGAGTGAGATTCAGCATGGTTAGGATTGTCTCTTTCATTCTTCTTGTTTCCCTTCCTCTTTCTTGAAGATCTCAGATATGGCCCCAAGACTTGCAAGGATCGAGCTCGCTTCCATGGGCAGAAATATTTTCGTTGCTTTCCCATTTGCTATTTCCTTCAAAGCCTCTAGATACCTTATGGTTATGAGGTCTCCTGTTGGTTTTCCTTCATGAATCGCGTTGAATATCTTCAGTATCGCCTCGGCTTGACCTTCTGCCTCCACTATAACCTTGTACTTGTTGGCTTCTGCAACCTTTCTGATGGCCTCTGCTTGGCCTTCCGCCCTCAGTATCGCAGCGTTTCTTTCACCTTCGGCTTTCAGAATTTGTGCTTGTTTTATACCCTCTGCTTCAAGAATTGCCGCTCTTTTAGTTCTTTCAGCCTTCATTTGTTTACTCATCGCTTCCATGATATCCTGTGGTGGGTCGATCTTCTTTATCTCGACTCTCGTTATCCTCACACCCCATTTATCGGTCGCTTCATCCAAGACTGCTCTGAGTTTGGCATTTATTTGCTCTCTCGAAGTTAAAGTCTGATCAAGCTCCAGCTCTCCTATCACGTTTCTTAGATTGGTCTGAGCAAGCTTTATAGTTGCCACTTCAAAATTTCGAACGTTGTAAATCACCCTGTAAGCATCCGTCACTTCGTAATAGATCACGGCATCCACCGTCACAACGACGTTATCTTTGGTTATCACTTCTTGAGGAGGAACATCGATAACTTTCTCTCTCATATCCACTCTTATCATTCTTTCAAAGAACGGTATGATGAAATGAAGACCGGATCCAACCTCTCTTTTGAACTTTCCAAGCCTTTCGATCAAACCCCTCTCATAGGGTCTAACTATCCTTATAGCACTTGCTGCAAACACTATGAGGAAAAACGCTATTACAACAAGAAGAATCAGCATGATTACCCCTCCTTTCTTCTGACGACAACGTGTGCCCCTTCAACCTTGACGACCATGACTTTCTTCCCTTTCTCTATAACCTCATCATTTTCAGATAGCGCTCTCCATCTGTCACCGTTAACCTTTATGACGCCCGTTCCTTTAACGTTATCTATTCTCTCTATAACCAACGCCTCTTTCCCCACGATCTCGTCCACGTTTATTTTTCTTGGCGATTCTCCAACGAGCTTTTTTGCTAAGGGTCTTGTAAGAAGAACAAGAACTCCCGATGTCACGAGGAAGACAATGGTTTGTGGAACGACCCCCCAGAACCATGATGTGAGTCCTGCCACCACAGCCCCCACTCCAAACCAGAAGATGAAGAAAGATGGTATAAAGATCTCCGCTATCATCAATATGAGCCCCAGAACTATCCAGAATATGAAATTGCTCATCTGTCAAACCTCCTTCAGATGATGAATTCCTTCTCAGGATCGACATACATCACTTCAACGCCTTTTAGATCTTTGAAATACTTCTTGATATATTTCTCGATCCTCCCGATGTACCTCGTCGATATGTGGTAAAGAATGACTTTTCTGACGCCTGCCTTCTTTACTATCTCCACAACTTCCTCTATAGAAGCATGATTCTTGATCCTTCTATCCTTGGAGTTAAGGAATGTACATTCATGGATTAACAGATCTGTCCCTTCCGCTTCCTTCGGATCGATAGCCAGAGAATCCCCCGTTATGGTTAGAATCTTCTTTTCATACTCCTCGGTCACGAAATCCTTCCCCATCTCTTTTACGAGTCTCACTATTTGCTTTTCATCGAGGTTCTTAAATTCCTCCTTTAGTTTCCTCCTGACTTCGAAGAGATGGTATCCAACACTTTTTTCATTACTGGTGTGCTTCGTTTTGAAAGGAACAATGAACCTCTTAAATCCCCCAGCATCCCTTAAAAAAATCTTCTCGCCAGGTTCAACAGGTTTGGCTTCGAAAGCGAATCTGAGGTCGGAGTTCGCTTTTAGAATAAAATTTATATACTCCTCAATCGCGTTGTTTCCTTTAGGATAATGCACTATCAAGGGTTTCTCTCTGTCCCCCATAGCGTTGTTCCTTGCGTTTATTATTCCCCAAAGCCCCGCTATGTGGTCAACGTGACCGTGAGTTAAAAAGATCCTTTTGAACGCAAATACCTTCGTCGCCATCCTCGTTGAAACACCTTCTCCCGCATCGAAAAGGATCCTTTCAGGAGCGTAGTACACCCACGTTGAAAAAAGCGCTTTAGAATATATCCAAAGCTCCATATCATTCCTCCTTCACTAGTTCTATTTCTACTGTTCCTTTCACCCCTCCTGGTAACCTCATTTCGATTTCGTATTTCCCCAATTCTTTCAACGGTTTCTCGAGCTTTATCCATCTTTTGTCAACATCTATACCTGTCAGCTCCGAAAGTTTCTCGGCTATGACATTCCCTGTCAAAGATCCAAAAAGTTTCCCAGACCCTCCAGCTTTAACCGTTATTTTATGAACCCTTTTCTTCAACTCCTTCAGTATACCCTCACTTCTCTTCCTTATCCTTTCTTCTTTCTTCATTCTCATCTTCAACTCGTTTTCCATACTCTTTAAAGCCCCTTCATCCAATTCTCTGGCGAGCTTTCTCGGTATTAAATAGTTTCTCGCATAACCATCCGCCACTTCTTTTACATCACCTTTCTTGCCCAGTCTTGGCACATCTTTTAAAAGAATTACCTTCAATTTATCACCTCCGCTTTCGATTCCTCGTTACAATTATCCTATACTCTTAGGAAGAGGGTCAAGTTGAGGAAATGTATCAATTAGATCCCCCTGGAGGTGAAATTTTGAAACTTTTAGATACACACGCGCATATTCACTTTCATCAATTCGATAAGGACAGGAAAGATGTTATAAGAAGGATCGAGGAAAAACTTGAACTCGTTATAAACGTTGGTATAGATGTCGAAGATTCAAAAAAGGCCTTGAAGATAGCAAAAAAGAGCAAGAAAATACTGTGTTCGGTAGGAATACATCCTCACAACGCAAAAGATACTGACAGAAACCACCTCGACATGCTGAAAGATCTGGCAGATTCAGAAAAAGTTGTTGCCGTTGGTGAAACGGGCCTCGATTACTACAGAAATTTTTCTCCCAAAGATGATCAGATAAGAATTTTTGTAGAACAGATTAAGATAGCCAGGGAACTGGAAAAACCCCTGATAATTCATGCGAGAGATTCTTTCGGAGATGTCTATTCTATACTCTCCAGAGAGACTCTTCCGAAACGAAGAGGAGTTATACACGCTTTCTCTGGAGATTACACATGGGCCAGAAAATTCGTGGACTTGGGATTCTATCT
>QNAV01000020.1:0-10061 GCA_003641585.1 Thermotoga sp.
GTATCTCCCCTTCTCCATCACAACCTCGTATCTTATATGATCTTTCACTTTCTTTACCTTTGTTCCCCTCTTCCAGTTCAGTCTGGCCTTCTTCCTGTACCCTATCCCTGTTTTGAAGTATTCTCTTGAGAAAATGACGGTTTCTCTGAGGAAGAAAACACCTCTTTATGATCAGCATGGAGAAGGATTTGGTGATCATGGAAAGTGTAAGGGAGATTGTATCATCTTCCTTGCTTTATTTTCTATACCTTGCACATTATTTTTGAAACAGTCCCTACTCCTGTTTCTCCGGGATAATGAAGAGGGAACGAGACAGATTCTGATATGGTTTCCAAACACCATATATAGAACATGAAGCACAACTTCAAGTTAGCAAAGCACAGATATGAAGTCTTATATACGAGGGGATCCCATGAGAAAGGACTTTCGGCAGTACCAGGGATCAGAGAAGATAGATACAGGGAAATACTCAGTTTAAAACTCACAGGGAGTGAAAGGAAGTGGGCCATTTGAGGAATTAAAGAACTGCGGACTTAGAGGGGTAAAGTTAGTTGTATCAGATGAACACCAAGGAGATAAAGTCAGTGGTGGAGAATTTTCAATCAAACCTTAGAGGGATGGAAACAATTAGAGGATATTCGATACCTCTCTTCTCACAAAAAATTAGACAGGCATGAAAGATAGTATCAAGGCTTGGCTTCCTCATCTGCTTCGTACATCTCAAGAATGTAATCGTACGTTCTTCTCCTTCTTCTCGCTTCATTGAGCTCTTCTCCTACTTTTTTGATCTCCTCTGTTTTCTCTTTTCCAAGTCTTTCCTCATTCAAAAGGATGGATAGCCTTTTCTCAAGAATGGATCTTTCAAGACTTAATATTCTGTGTATTTTCCTGTGTTTCTCAACTCCTTCTAGTCTTTCTATCTCATTTTCGAGTTTGTCGATTTCTTTCTTCATCTTCTCTATGTCCTTCTCCATCTTTCTTATAATATCTTCATCAGGAGCATAAAGATCTGGACCAAAAGGAAATTCCATATCACTTAGTATATCTATCTTAACCTTTTTCTTTTTCAGCGTAACACTATCGGCTTTCATCCTTTTAATTTTCTTATTGTCAATATAAACAATTTCTCCCTTTTCTTTTAAAACCCATCTTTTATCGAGGAAGAACAGGGGGATGTTTTCAACGTTTTTTCCGTGGGATTCAAAAAAGATGACAGGTTTTGAGAAGAGATCAACCCATTTTTCAAACTCTTCGGAACTTTTCATGAAACCAAGGTTCAATTTCAGCCTTCTTTGACACCTTGCACCTGGAACGTACATCTCAGGCCCTGCGTCTCCCACTCTTCCTTTCACCTTTTTCGTTATCCATTCCACTGCCCTCAAGAGGGTTACCCACAATCCATCCTCGGCAATGTACTCTCTAAGGCCCCTTGCGAGTATAGTTATGTCTCCTCTTGATACGAAATTCTGAAAAGGAAATTCCTTCACCTCACCAGTCTCCCTTGCAGCAAGAAGAACTCTCGAGAGGATCCCTTCTACGTTCTCAGGGAAAAGGTCTCTATCGATACTTTCCCTTTCAACCACATCGAAAGGCATTCCTGCAAGCACCTTTCCAGTGGCATCGGGGCATCCAAAGACCAGTTTGTACCCGACACCTTCTGGCAGGATCTCAGCATCCCATCGGATGAAGGGGGACGAGTCAAGGTAAATTCTTTCGATGGTCTTCACTTTTGCAGTTTCAGAAACTATCTTCCTCTCCACGATCACACTTTTTGAATACTCGTTTTCGCGAATCTCCCTCAAGTGGATTTTCTCTTCATACTCGGTGGGTGTTGTAAAAGAGGAATAAGTATCTCCCTCATCTTTTAGAATCTTCATAGAACCTATTTTCACACCATCCATGAAGAACTCTTTCCCATCAAAATGGAATTCGTAATAACGGTTTCTGAAATCGGATGATTTTCCCTTCCTCCAAGGATAAAAATTCTTGACTTTCCAGATACCTGCTCCTTCGCTTTCAAATTCAAAGCTTCCCTTCTCTTCCGCAAGAGTCAGGTTGAACCTGTAAGAAGAAGGTATGAAGGCATAAATTCCTGAAAGGTCGAATGAAGAGAATACCTCTTCGAGATTTTTCAGTAGTTTTCCATGTAGTTTTAAATAGATCTTTTCCATTTTCTCATGTATTTGATCAACTCCAACTCCACATATGTTGTCATGAATGAGTGTTTTGAGATATTCTCTCCAGCTCTCTTCATCATCTTGATCAAAAATCGAGAGGTATTGAAGAAGTCTACCAACATGATCTGCACCAACTTTCAAATAGGTTCTTGTCGATAGAGTTCCGGGGAAGGTACTCGCGTACTTTCCGGAGATCATCTCTCCTGTTATTTTTGTAGCGTTTTCTTTTTTCACTTCCTTCAAATATTCAAAAGGAGAGATAGAAACATCCAAAAAATCCCTTGGATCTTCTGGATGAATATCAAGATCGTACCCATCCAAAAGAAGAGGGATATCTGTGAAATTTTGTACTTTATTTACCTCGTGATCGAATCTTTTTCTTGCTATCTTTTTCGTTTCTGAAAGGTTATAAAGGTTCCTGTATCCGGCTATAAGGAATATCGTCAAAACACGTGATCCGTCAGGTGACTCCCATTCGAGGATCATTCTTTCCTTTCCTTCTTCCATCTTTACCCCACGCCACACAAAAACACAATCTAGTCCGAAGATTCTCAGAATTTGCGGGATCTGCGAGATCTGTCCAAAATTGTCCATGAACCATCCGCAGAACTTTCTAGCATGGTATTTTTCAATATCTCTCATACCGATTGAGAAATTCTTCCAAATGGAATACTCCGAAGATATCCTCCAATCTATCTGAGCGTAAACAGGCCCTATTATAAACTTTCCTTCTTCGACAAGTTTGAAAACATCATCTCTCAAATCCGGCCTGATCGAGAAGAGATCTTCGAGAATCAGGGTCTGTCCATCGAGTACGAAAATGAAGTCCTTCTTCCTTCTCGTCAAATCAAGCAGATTCTCAAAAAGTCTTGAAAGCCATTCGTTCGTGTACTCAGAAGTTAGAAACCACTCTCTATCCCAATGGGTGTGACATATAACGAATACCTTCAAATTTCAATCCTCCTTCCACTTTTAGCATCAAAGAAATGCACTCTGTCAAGGTCAAAATATATCTTTATTTCTTCTCCTTCTCTGAACTCCTCATCTCCTGGTACGCGGACAACGATCCTAGTTCCATCAAGGACTGTATGAATTATCGTCTCCGACATCAATTTCTCCGTAAAATAAACTTTAACCTTTATCTCATGGGTGTTCTCCGCTTTCTCAAGGTATATATGTTCAGGTCTTATCCCTACAACAAGGTCTCCCACATCTGGATCCTTCTTGATAGGGATCTTTATTCCTTCCCCTTCTGCGAAAAATCTTGTTCCTTCTGATTTGACTTTCATTTTGAAGAAATTCATCTGAGGTGATCCTATGAAACCCGCAACGAATATACTGACAGGCTTGTGGTATATATCACTTGATTTTCCAAACTGTTGAATCTTACCGTTGAACATGACTGCTATTCTGTCCCCCATCGTCATTGCCTCAACCTGGTCGTGGGTAACGTATATGGTTGTGACACCAAGCCTTTCTTGAAGTTTTTTGAGTTCTGACCTCATCTTGACCCTCAAAAGGGCATCAAGATTGGAAAGGGGCTCATCCATAAGAAGGACGGATGGTTCCAAAACGATAGCTCTTGCAACCGCAACCCTTTGCCTCTGACCTCCGGAGAGTTGAGCGGGATAACGATCAAGAAGTTCGTATATATTCAGGAGCTTTGAAGCCCACTCTACTCTTCTTTCTATTTCATCCTTGGGATAGCCCTTTATCTTGAGCGGATAACCTATGTTATCCTTGACTTTCATGTGAGGCCACACAGCGTAGCTCTGAAAGACCATGGATATGTTTCTATCTTTCGGGGGAAGATTCGTTACTTCCCTATCATTGAAGAAAACTCTTCCGGCTGTCACTTTTTCAAGCCCCGACACACTCCTCAAAAGAGTCGTCTTTCCACATCCAGAAGGCCCAAGAAGAACCACAAACTCTCCATCTTCTATCTCAAGATCGATTCCATCAAGAGCTTTCACCTTACCAAAATATTTTTTCAGATTCTCTATCCTAACCTTTGCCATCCTTTCACCTCACTTGAGAGAAATTCCCCACATGCTGATGAGATACCTTCTTATGAAGAATATGAACGCCATTGCAGGAAGAGCCATTAGAGTACCCGCAGCGAATTTGAAGTAATCTGGAGACGTCATTGCGGTGTTCAGAATATGAGCAGGGAGGGTTCTGTTAGTGAGCGTTAGAACAGACGCAACGAACACTTCATTCCAAGACATTATGAAGGAGAAAATAGCACTTGCTGCAAGACCTGGTATGGCCAGAGGAAGAGTTATGGTCAAGAATGCTCGAAACCTGCTGAGTCCAAAAATCATGCCTGCTTCCTCGTACTCAACAGATATTCCAGAAAATATACTCGATGTTATGAGAACAACGAAGGGAAGGATCATAGCCGTGTGGGCAAGAGCAACCCCAAGTACAGTGTCAGCGATACCTATTTCCATGTAAACGACAATGAGTGGAACGGCTATCACTATCAAGGGAATAGATCTTGTCATGAGTATAGCGAGCCTTACGAAATTTTTCCCAGGAAATATGTACCTCGTCATGGCATACCCCGCGGGAAGTCCTATGGCGAAGGATATGGCGATCGAAATGAGCGCAACCTCAAGACTTATCAATGTTGCTTTCCACCCTCCGAGGACGAAAAGCAACTTGTATATGTGTTCAAACGTCAGTCTGCTGGGGAATATCTTGTGGGGATTGTAGTAATCGTCTGCGGGTGTGAGAGCCGCTATGAATATCATAACGATAGGGACCAAAAACCAAAGAGCTACCATGACGACAGAAAACCAAAAGAGAATCTTCTTTATCACCGTCACCTACCTCCTTCAAGATGCTTCGACTGGAGGCTGAATAGATAGAAATAACTTATTACAAGAGTGATAATCGCTATCACTACACCATAAGCGCTGGCCATCTGGGGGTTGTTCAGATGTACATACTGATAATAGGTTTCACCTGCAAGGACAGGGATGTCTCTTCCAGCAAGAAGCCAGACCACACCGAATATCTGAAAAGCAAAAAGGGTCCTTATGAGGAGAGCAGACATTATCGAAGGTTTCAAAAGAGGAAGTATTATTTTGAAGAGTTTTTGCCTTCTTGTGAAACCGAATATGTCAGCCGCTTCAAGGTATTCTCTGTTGATAGATTGAAGACCCGCAAGGATTATGACGAAAACCAGAGGAGTTGCTCTCCAGATCTCTGTGAGAGCTATAACCCAAAATTCTCTGTTTCTGAACATGAAGCCGAAAAAGTATATGGGAGCATCAGTGATCCCCAGATTCATCAGTATCTTATTTATATACCCCATGGGTGCAAACATCGTGTAACTCATAAGGGCTGCTGTTACATCACTCAATGCAAGTGGTATAGATATCACATAAAGAAGGAAGGAGTACCCTTTGAAGCGAGTGTTGACAAGGAGCGCAAAAGCAATCGCCAGAACGAGCTGGATCGGAACAACAACTCCGGCAAGAAGTAAGGTATATTTCACCGCTCTCCAGAACATTTTGTCTTGAAATAAAGATCTGAAGTTATCCAAAGCGGAAGTCTCTCCTGAGAAAGCCAATGTGAAAGCTGACACGAGAGGATAACCAATGAAAGTAACAAGGAAAAGAAGGGTTGGAAGAAGCAAAAGCCAGGCGATGGTTTTTCCTTCGGTCACTCTATCACCTCGTTTTTTTATTAAGGGGGGCAGGTGCCCCCTGGATTTTCATCAGTAAAGGCTTATATCTGGTTCAGGAAGGGCTGAACCCGTCTCTTTAAACATCCTTCTTATTTTCTCTCCAAGTTCTTTCACCACTTTCGCTGGATCTTCTCCTTCCATAACGATTCTTCTGAAGGCCTCTCTATAAGTTCCTGTGAATTCTCCACCCTTGGGCCCAAGGTTTGGTATGAAGGAGACTATTCCATCTTTGGTCGCAGATTGATTGAG
This sequence comes from Thermotoga sp., assembly GCA_003641585.1. Classification (GTDB taxonomy): domain Bacteria; phylum Thermotogota; class Thermotogae; order Thermotogales; family Thermotogaceae; genus 4484-232. The sequence goes on from QNAV01000020.1 coordinate 6,124, forward strand.
AACACCTTCTGCAAGGACTTTCAGAGCTCCTTCAGGTATAGCACCAGCAGCTTCTTTGATGATCGGGAAGAAACCGACGTTTTTGAGGATAGCAACTTGAACCTCGGGTGTCGTTAGATAATCTATGAGTTTCTTCACTTGATCCATGCTCGGAGCGTTTTTAGGAACCGCAAGCCCAACGAGGACTATTATGTAACCTCTTCCCATGGGTCCACGTGGAACCGGAACGACACAGAACTTATCCGGCATCGAGATTATAGCTTGTTTGATCCTTGCCGTGTGATCCCAAGCTATGAGAACTTCCCCTCTCATCAGAGGCTCATCCATCTTGTCCCAGGTAGAACTTGCAGGATGCACGTACTTCATGAGCTTCTTGAGGTATTCCCACATCTCTAAAGCTCTCACACTATCGAACTTTATCGCTTGAGCTCCTGTAAAGGATGGATAAATGTATCCGTGGAGGAACCTATGCCATAGTCCACCAGGTGCCATTGGGAACCCTAATGGATATTTTCCTGTTTTCTTCATAATGTTCTCTACCCACTCGAAGAGAGCCTCATACGTCCATTTTTCTGTCCCGTATTTAACATCATCTTCGGTTAATCCCTTTGGCAAATACTTAAACGCTTCTTTGTTCACAACCATGACATAAGTTGCCTGAAGCCATGGAATGAAGATTTTCTTTCCATCAGCGTACGCATATTTTTCGAGTAGGAACGTTCTATCTGGAAGTTTAAACTCGGAAAGATCCATAAGGTATCCCTTAGAAGCGAGAATGTAAAGTCCTCCTTGAAGATCTGCGATGAGACCGAGTTTCACTTTTCCGGTTTTTTGCTCCGCTTCAACCCTTGCAAGGATGTCGGCATATCCAAGGTTCAAGAGTTCAACATCAATACCTGTTTCCTTTGTAAATTCGGAGAGTTTACTTAGAAGAAACGCTCTCTCTTCAGACGGCGTCATCTGAGTTGATGCAAAGAACACCTTAGCAAAAGACATGGCAGTAAGCAGAACAAGAGCTATCACCAGAAACTTCTTCATACTGAACACCTCCCCCTTGTGATGTGCTTTCCTCTTTTGCACATTATTTGAATTATATCAAATTTCATATTTTCATTTTAAGAATCGCTTGGACCTATCCTTTCCATGTGAGAAAATCGGATAACTGATTAAAATGCTCGATACAACGATTTTGAATTATTTGGTTGTATTAGCAGCAAACAAGTGATTTTTAACATAAAAACAATTTATAAATGTACAATCCCCTTCGGGGGTTATTTTTTCTGAATAGGCCCGAAATTGCTGAAAGGCCATATCCTGAGAATTGGTTCTCCTATAACATGATCTTTGGGAACGAATCCAAAAAATCTGCAGTCCAGGCTTTCTTTCGAATTGTCTCCCATGAAGAAATAGAAACCCTTGGGGACTTTCACCGTTATCAAACCATCTTTATCTCTCTTTATATAATCCGAAAGCTTGAGATTTGCATAATATTTATTGAAAAACTCGTGATAATTCATTCCCGGTATGTAATATTTCCCTTTTTTCTCATCGAAAAGAACCAAAGAAGCATCGAAATAATTCAGGATACCAGGGAGAAATGCCTCACCGTATTCAAGGTCTTCTTCTCCCACTAGAAATAGAATCATCACGGCAAGATGCCTTCCATATTTCCTTGCAAGATCATACAAGAAACTTCTGTAGGCCTTTTTGTTGCTTCGAAGCTCACTGGCTTTCGCAAGCCATTCATAGAAGTGCTCGTATTTGAAGATACCATCCGCCTCGTACCTTATATTCTTCATCCTCTCGGGAACAACACCGTTGACATATAACTTTCCATCTTTTATTTTCAAAACATCTCCCTCTTTCCCAACGAGTCTTTTCACATATTTCACATGTCCTTTGAATCTCCTTGGTGCGAACAAATCCATGAACTTATCGAAAAGCCGAAGCATTGTTAAAGCTCTTTCGTCTACGAAAGGAGACCATATAACGACGATGTCACCTAACTCCGGTTCTCTAACAGTATAGGTTATCTTCTCTATGAAGAGCCTGTCTCCAATGTTTATAGTTGGTATCATCGAGCCTGTTGGAACGAGCATCGTTTCGAAAACATATAACCTGATTATAGTTGCCGCAACTATGGCGTAGAGAAGCGCTTTGATCCATTCCACGACTTCCTTCTTTATCCTTTCTTTCATTTCACCCTTTTCTTTCATTTCAATCCTTTCTCTCCTTTATCCTGATCTTACCTCTTATACCCCTTAGGTAATAGAGCTTCGCCTTTCTAACCTTCCCTTTTCTCACAACTTCGATTTTCTCAACAGCGGGTGAATGTATCGGAAAGATCCTCTCAACACCAACACCACCGCTTGCGATCTTTCTGACGGTGAAGGTTCTGCTTAGACCGGATCCTCTGATGGAAATAACTATTCCCTGAAAGATCTGAGTTCTTTCTTTATCTCCTTCCCTCACCTTGAGATGAACCTTAACGGTGTCTCCCGGTCTGAACTCAGGTACATCTTTTTTTAAGTAGTTCTTCTCCACCATTCTCACAACATGATCCATACTCATTTCCTCATACCTCCTTTTTGGATCTTCTCCCCTATCAACCTATCGAGAATTATCGCAACTGCCGCTCGAACGGAGAGATGATTGAAATTCCAATTTTCCCTGATTGGGTCAAGAGCAAAATCACACATTTTGAGTATCTCATCCGGTAGTCCCCACCCGGTTCCAAAGAGTATGAGGACAGGCTTATCCGTTTCAAGAATTATCTTTTTCCCTTCTTCATAAGTTATGGTACCTGGCCTCTTCTTTGCAGAAGTAAAGAACATAATAGGCCTTTCTTTTTCTTCCCTTTCTATGTCTTCGAGAACATCTTCCAGATACCACATTGGTCTTACCAGCTTCAACGCTTCTCCCCTGCTAGGATTGTACTTTTTCCCAAAACCCTCTTTCCAGAAATTCAAAACCTTGTGTACGATATCCTGCTGCGCGGGAAGGTTGGTGACTATATAATACCTCTTGATCCCATACGTTCTAGCAGATCTTGCTATATCGTGGACATCCAGATTTGTGACCGCTGTCGAAATTATAGATCCATCTCTACCTTTTATAGGATAATGTATTAGCGCTATGTAGATTTTCTCGAGCATTCCATCAGCTCCCTGACAAGCTTTATTATCGCAATTTTATCCTCTTTCTCCAAATCCTTTTTCAAGAAAAGATCGGGTCTTCTCATTATGGTTTTCAGAATACTTTCTTTTCTTCTCCAAATCTCTATCTCCTCATGATCTCCACTCAGAAGAACTTCTGGTACTTTCAATCCCCTGTACTCTCTGGGTCTTGTGTAGCTTGGGTAGTCTAAGAGATTGTTGTAAAACGACTCTCTTTTCAAAGATTCCTCATCGACAACTCCTGGAACGAACCTTGAAACAACATCTGCAATGACCATAGCTGGAATTTCTCCGCCTGTTAAGACGTAATCTCCTATGGAAATTTCTTCATCCACCAAATTCATTACTCTTTCGTCCACTCCTTCATATCTTCCGCACAGAATGACGAGTTTCTCCCTTTTTGCCAGGTTTTTAGCTATTTCATTGTTCAATACCTTTCCTTGAGGTGATGTGAGAACGACATAAGGTTTCCCAAACTTTTCCACGTATTCATCGTAGAATCTGAAGAAGGGCTCTGGTTTCATAACCATTCCAGGTCCTCCACCAAATGGATAATCATCGACGGTTTTGTGTTTGTCCGTTGTATAATCTCTCAAATTCACAACATCTATTTCCAGTTTTCCTTCCTTGACAGCTCTGGCTATAACTCCGTACTCTTTAATAACCTTTACCATATCTGGGAAAATCGTCACAATAGTTATCCTCATCAGATCCACTCCATCGCCTTCACTGTTATCTTTCTTTCCTCTTTATCGAGTTTTA
>QNAV01000021.1:0-10055 GCA_003641585.1 Thermotoga sp.
AAGGATAATAGAGGTTTATTCCATGAAGTTAGATTACAGACCGAGTGATAATTTGAAAGATAAGATATTGAAGAAGATAGAAAAGAGAAGAAAGTTACCAATACTTATTTTCTCCACAGCTGGAATAACCGCTCTCTTTTTGATATTATTCTTCCAGTTCTTCTTCACCTCATCTCCCAATCTCTCTCCCACAATCGCAGAGATTCCCAATAAGGTTAAATTGAATGAAGGTAGTGTTGCTTCGTTTTCCAACGATCTTGTGGAGGTTCTGAAAACGATAGAACTCGTAAGCGATGGCTTCTGAGGTGAGAACATGAAGAAAATCCTTATAGTTACGATCGCAACCCTGTTACTCCTTCACCTTTTTGCAGAAAATATCGTGAATCTGTGGAAAAGGGTATCTTATCATTCAAGAAGAGTTTTGATAGAAACAGGTATATCATCACGCGTCAGACTCGAAGAGATATACAAGTGGATGGGAAACAAGCTCGTTTTCGTTCTGGCTCCAAGCAATGTGACCTGGTTCAGAACAAACGGAAGGTGCTATCTTGGGGAAGCTTACAATCTCAAAAGATCCCCCCTCGAAATTCTCGATCTTGAGGATCTAGCATTGAGAGACATCGAGAAAGCGAAGTACACTGTTGTGAAAAGAGGGGAGTATTATGAAATCAGCTTTGAAAAGAATGGTAAGTATCTGATATTCCTGGATAAAACAGGCATCCCCATAAAGATAAAGAGGGATTACATGGGGACCGTGAGTGAATTGATATTCGAGTACAGAGAACCCATAGATAAACCTCCAGATGAGATTTTGAGCAAACTCTCCCTTGACGAGTCCGAGATATACCTTCCCGAACCTTTAATGACTCTCCTTCAAAATTTCAGATTCTTCAGAATTCAAAATTGCAAAGGTAACATCGAGATTTACGGTATTATGAAGAACGGTGCGAAGGTAAGGATATGTTTTGGAACGACCCCACCTTCCACAGGAACCCTGACTATAGAACTCAACAACATGAAACTCTTCATCGTGACAGATGAGAAAACCATGGAGACGATAAAGGAGATCATTCACAAATGAAAGCGGTAATAATCGATGGGTACGTAGATGAACCGGCTCTTCTTGGTGTTCCCCCGTACATCAGTCCGTATGTCAGATATTCAGCTGGGGTTTTCAAAAAGTGGGGAGTGGATTACGATTATTTCACCATAGACACCATAAGAGGAGAGAACCTCTGGGAATCCTTCAACAACTACGATTTGCTTCTTCTGATATGTGGTCTCACGGTGCCAGGTCATTATGTTGGTGGAACACCAATCACTCCTGGGGAGATTGCGAAGATTTTCAGATCGAACGAAAAACCTCTCAAGATTCTTGCAGGCCCTGTTACCCTCGCCTATACCATGAGAGGAGGTTCTTTCGCTGAGATCCTGAAAAATCTAGAAGTGGATTTCCTAGTGAGAGGAGATGTTGAAGCTTTTCTGGAAAGCTTTTTTAAAGGTGAGCCCAATGAAAACAAAAGGAGTGATTACAATCTCATCGACGAAATAGCCCATTTAGGTGCGGAGATTGTGAAAAAACATCCGAAATTTCCATTCATCATATGCGAGATGGAACTATCCAAAGGATGTGAGAGATCCTCATATTGTTCTTTCTGCACGGAACCTGTTCTGCATGGAAGGTTGAAGTCAAGGAGTGTCAAGGGTGTGCTGAGAGAGATGAAAGAGCTGTACAGGGAAGGTTGCAAAGCTTTCAGGTTTGGAAGGACCGCTAACATTTTTGCCTATGGTTCTGACTGGAACCACAGGAAGCCTTGCCCATCGGTTTTGGAAGAGCTCTTTTCGGAAGCTCGAAAAATTGCACCAGATGCCATCATTCACAACGATAACGCCAATCCTTCTTATATGATCGAGCATAGAAGAGAAACAGTGAAGATATTGGAGACTATCGTCAGATACAATACCGAAGGGGATATTCTCTCTTTCGGAGTTGAGAGTTTCGATGAAGAGGTTCTCAAAAGAAACAACATAGGATCTTCTCCAGAGGACGTTTTGGAAGCTGTGAAAATGGTGAACGAGATCGGTGGTGTTCGGGTAAATGGTGTTCCGAAGATCTTACCAGGTATAAATCTTCTTTACGGTTTGATAGGAGAAAGTCCGAAAACGTACAGAAAGAACTACGAGTATCTCAGAAAAATTTTGGATAAGGGTTATCTTGTGAGGAGGATAAATATACGTCAGGTGATGATCTTCCCTGGAACACCTCTCCATAGATATTACAGTATGAAGCGATTTAAAATGAACAAATCTCTCTTTGAAAAGTGGAAAGAGAAAATACGAGAAGAGATCGACAGTCCCATGCTTAAAAGAGTTTTCCCCGTTGGAACGATTTTGAGAAGAGTTATACCTGAATACAAAAAAGGAAGAATGACCTTCGGAAGGCAACTTGGAACTTACCCAATCCTTGTTGGTTTTCCAGGAAATTTCGAAAAACCTGTCGATGTTCTCGTAGTGAACCATGGGAGAAGATCGATTACAGGCATTAAGTATCCTGCTTCCATCAATTCCATGACAGTTGAGGAACTTGAGATGATACCTGGAATAGGCGAAAAACTTTCGAGAAAGATCATCCTCGAAAGACCATTTAAAGATTGGAAAGATGTAGAAAAAGCTTTAGGTCCAAACTTAACAAACCATTTGAAGGATCTTGGAATTACCTTATGATGGCTCGTATTCTTCAACGAAATCGTACCAACCCGATCCCACGTTGAACACAGCGTGATCGTTCTCGATTTTCACAAAACTCACATCCGATCTAACCTCAGCCTCACCGTTTTCTATCAGTTTTCTTCCTCTCTCCTTGATTTTGTACCATTTTCCAAAAATTGGAATATAAATCTCAGCAGTTGTATTGCAGGGAACGTGTACCGATATTCTGAAATGTCCTTCATCTTTCTCCCACGACACGCTGATTTCTCCCCTTACGGTGTCCAACCTTACTTTCACGAACTTCATATCATCTGGAACAAAGGGTTTTACTCTGAATCTTCCCCATCCAGGATCAAGAACGGTAACTCCTCCTAGGGCTTTGTAGAACCACGTGTCGACGCTTCCAAACATTATGTGATTGTGCGAGTTCATACCGCTTCCTTCCAGTTTTTCCCATCTTTCCCACAGAGTGGTCGCTCCTTCCTTAATCATGTAACCAAACCCTGGATAACTTTCCCTGGTTATGACTCTGTAAGCCATATCCGGCCTTCCATATTCGGTGAGAACATCAAATATATACCTTGTTCCTACTATACCTGTGTCGAGGTGGGAATCGTGCTCTGTCTCCACCAATCTCACCAAGACCCCAAAAACCTTCGCCAGGATATCATCAGGAGCCATCTTGAGATACAGCGGAAGTGTGTTGCACGTTTGGCTCGTTGGCGTGGAATCTATCGGACTTAACTTTGTTCCTTCGTAAAAATACACATCGCTTCTCTCTTGCTCAACATACTTTTTTCTTAAAAACTTTTTGTTGAAGGATTCTTTTATACTATCTGCCAACTCCCTGTATTTTTGGTGATCTTCATCTCTTCCCAAAACTTTCGCTATTTCAGAGAGAATCAAGACATCGTGGTAATAGTACCAAGTTGCCGTGAATTCAACAGGGGTTCTTTTTGAAAAGATCGACCCTGGAGGGCACCAATCACCGTATTTTCCCAGATTTTCGATTATTCCATCTCGAGAGTTTCTCCTCAAAAATTCAACGTATCTCACCATGTTTTCATAGTGCTCTTCGAGAACTCTTGTATCGTTGTAGTAAATGTACATATACCACGCTATGGTTATGTAAGCAGTTCCCCAGGCGGGATCGGCTGGATAAAAAGACCAATAGGGTGGAACGACATCGGATAAACTCCCATCTTCCTTCTGCGATAGTTTCATATCCATCAAGTACTTCATGTAAAATTGCGCCATATCGAAGTTATGGATGGCTTCTTCCGCTGAGAGTTGAGCATCACCCATCCACCCCATTCTTTCGCTTCTTTGAGGGCAATCTGTAGGTATACTCATCAGATTGCAGAGTTGACCCCACACGGCGTTTCGATGTATCTTATTTATCATCTCGTTTGAGCAGTAGAAGTCTCCCACTTTTTTGACATCGGTGTGAACGAAACATCCCTCAACACTTTCGAGAGATGGAACTCCAGGGTATCCTGTTATCTCAACGTATTTGAATCCGTGGTAAGTGAATCTTGGTTCGTAAACCTCGATACCTTCACCTCTCAATATGTAAGTATCCAGAGCTCTTGCCTTGAGGAGGTTCGAAGTGTTGATCGTTCCATCATCGTTTAGAATCTCTGCATACCTTATCTTCACTTCAGTACCTCTTGGACCTTTTACATAAAGTCTGATCCATCCTGTGAAGTTTTGACCGAAATCGTAAACGTAGATCCCAGGTTTTGGACTCCACATCCTCACAGGTTTTAACGTAGCTGTCACCCTTATAGGAGGCATGAGCTGAGCTCTAAGCTTTGGCCCTTCAGTCACTACGGGACTTTCCCAATCGGAATCGTCGAAATCTGGTTCATCCCATCCAGGCATCTCCAACCTGGCATCGTACAGCTCACCGTGAAAAATACCATTCTCCATCAAAGGGCCATGCGATACCTTCCAGCTCTCATCGGTTACGATGAATTCCCTTTCACCATCTTCATATTCAATCAGTATCTGAAGTATCAACTTTGGATGATCGTATCCATAAGCTTTTATATGCCTCCCATTTCCCAGGATGACACCTATCGCGTTCTTTTCCTCAACAAGACCTGTTATATCGAAAGTTGAATACAACGCTATTTTAGAGTAATCGGTCTGTCCAGGATCTAAAACGTTGTTTCCCACTTTTCTCCCGTTCATCCTGAGTTCATAAAGTCCTAGACCACACACATACACTCTTGCCCTTTTGACATGTTTTTTAACTTCGAACTCTTTTCTGAAGTAAGCTGCATAAACTTCCTCGTATTCTCCATACAGATGATCCCCCTCTGATAAGAACGTTTTGTAACTTAGTTTCCTAATCCATTTAGCAAACCAATCACTGGATTTCAAAGGTCCCATCTCAAAGAAAGCGACCTCACTGTAGGGACTGACTCTTTCCATTTTGTCCCAGCATCTGACCCGCCAGTAATACCTTTGAAAGCCCTCAAGTTCTTTTCCTGCATATTCAACGTTCACGTTGTTATCAGATACGACCTTACCACTATCCCAAACGTCTCCTTCCTCTCTCAAAGCTTTTTCCAAGTTCGAAGATACTATTATCTGATAGGCTAGCTGTTTTTGATTTCTCTCCGAATGATCTAGTGTCCAGGAAAACCTAGGTCTTTTGATGTCCAATCCCAAGGGATTTTTTGTGTATTCGCATTTCAGATTTGAAATCTTAAAGCTCATGATGCCATCTCCTTCCTTCATATTCAAAATCCAACCCTAACAATCTAGAAATCTCTTCTAGCTCATCAATCCAGTCTCCAACAGCGACCACTCTGTGTAAGCCGAATGGCGACACTTCTTTACTACCATGCCAACCGTACAGTATCGATCTAGCGTTTCTAACCTTCTGTTCTATCTTTGTTCTGCATCCTCTGTTGATCTGAGGTACATTTATCAGCTCCCCTAGAAAGGCCACCATTTTTCCTCCATCCACCAGATTTGCTGTTGTTATTACCTTTCCAAATCTGTTGTATTTAACTTCCAAAGAGACCCCTTTCCCATCCTCAGCATGACTTCTTATAATGTAAGGATACATCTCTTCACCATCGAATTTTATGGGAGCGACACAATGAATGTGAATTACCGTGTTTTCTGAAGTATTTATCACTGGATCGCTGATGAAGGAAGGTAGATCTGATAGGTACTTGAAAATGAACATAGTGAATAGAGAGAAAACATCTCTTTCACACGCTGTTGGTATACCCTCGCTGTTCATAAGAATAAATTTCGAACAAGGATAAATCAGTAGCAGTTTTCTATTGATCAAATAATTTTCACTTAAAAATGGGAGAATGATAAGAAGTCATTTTCTATTGCGCTGCATTAGAAGATATATAAGGAGAAAATCCAAGAAGGAGAAAATTCCGAGGATATTGTTGGGATATAGTCTGCTTTCTAAAATAATTCAAAGGGCTACATGTTCTATTGAATCACATCAAATTACTCAGGTTCTCTTCTGCGAAAATAGCTGCTCCAAGCATTCCAGCGTCATTACCCAATTTACTCATAACCACTCTATCAACGCTATACATTGAAAATTCCGCAAATTTCCTAAGCTTTTTTCTTACGATTCTCAGAGCTTTATCTCCTAATTCTGAAAATCCCCCTCCTAAAGTTATGAATTCTGGATCAAATTCCAAGAAAATTCTATCAATTAAAATAGCGAGGTCATTTGCCATAATTTCTAGAGCTTTTATAACCTTCTCACTATTCTTTTCGAAAAGCTTCAGAAGTTCTTTTCTATCTTTCACACCGGCGTATTTGTGGAGAACTTTCATAGATATATACTGTTCTGCACAACCTTTCTTTCCACAATTGCATTCTCTACCGTTTGGATAGAGTATTGTATGTCCTATTTCACCAGCCTCCCATGATTCTCCAAGTAACACCTTTCCACCCTTTACATAGCCACCTCCCAGTCCTGTTCCAATAGTCAACATAAAGAGAGAATCCACATTTCTGAGTTTAGCTTCTGCCAACGCAGCTGCTCTTGAATCATTTATGACAAATACTGGTACCTTGAATTCTTCTTGCAGAATTTCTTTTAGATTTAATCCTGTCCATTGTTTCAAATTGGGTGTCGCAAACATCACTTCACCAGTTTTACAATTCACCCTCCCTCCTGTTGCTATGCCAATGACACTTGGCTTTCTCGTTGCCAAATATTTGTTTATCAGGGATTTAACAGTTTTCATAGGGTTTACTTTATCCGTTAGTATCACGGTTTTTTTCTTTACTTTAAAATCCTCAATCCAACCTCCTTTTACAGCTGTTCCTCCAATATCAATTCCCAATACTCTCATTCCTTGAGGCCTCCCGTAAATGCTTCAACTAAATATTTTTGAACATAAAAGGTTAAGATTAAAGGAGGTATAACAGAAACAGTTATAGCCGCAGCAATATTACCCCATTGAACTCCCCAAGCTGTTATGAAAAGGCTTGCTCCAACTGTTAAAGTAGTAGATTTTTTTATACTTAGAATCAATGCGAATAAAAATTCATTCCACGAGTAGATGAAACTCAAAATAAAAACAGCTACTAAAGGAGAAGCGATCATAGGTACAACTATCTTGATGAGAATATTCAAATCACTTGCTCCATCTATCCTTGCCGCTTCTTCTATTTCTCTTGGAATATCTTGAATGAAGTTTACGAGAAGCATCAATGCTAGTGGTATATCCACCAATGTATGAATTATAACGATCCCCAATCTCGTATCTATTAATCCCACACTTTTAAAGAGAATGTATATAGGGACAGCAAATATTATTAAAGGTATGGCTCTTAAACTCACAGAGAAAGGAAATATAAACTTTCTTCCGATACCATACCTAACCATAGCGTAAGATGCTGGCAGACATAACAATATTGAAAAAACTGCTGATGATAAAGCTATGACAGAGCTATTCACCAGAAAATTCAGAAAAGAGAACGTAGGATTTGTAAAGATATTTCTATAATGTTTCAATGTGGGTCTGAATATCAACGGAGGAGGTGATTTGGATATATCAGCCGTCGTTTTCAGAGATGTCATAACAACATTGATAAAAGGTAGATTAAATATAAGAATGAGGAAAATGGCTAAGATGAAAGCCCAGATAGGAGTTTTTCGTTTCATTACTACCACCGCCTGATAATCATTTTTACAGATATAAAAGCTGGCAGCAGCATTATACTGAATAATATCAAACTAGCAGCGCTAGCTATTCCTTGCATTCCCATGCTGAATCCCATCTTATATATGTATATACTGACACTTGTTGTCAAGTTACCGGGTCCTCCTCCTGTTAGCACATAAATCGTGTCGAATACCCTGAATGATTCTATGAATCTGAGGAAAGCAGCGGTTATTAAAGATGGAGTGATGTAAGGAATTATGATTCTTTGAAGAATATCTTTTGAACTAGCTCCATCTATTTTTGCAGCTTCTATGAAGGAAACTGGAACACTCATAAGAGCAGCATACAATATAATGACAATAAATGATGTCCATTGAAGGACATCTATTAAAACCAATGTTCCTATGATATTTTTATTGCTGAAAAAATCTATGTCGATACCAAAAAAGGTATAAAGATACCCAGGAATCAATCCTATAAAATTGTTGAAGAGGATTCTATTCATCAGGCCAAAAAGAGAAGGGGCCATCATCATTGGGAGAATGAATAATGTTAGAAAAAACCTGCTGTTTTTAAAATAGGAATAGTAGAAATAAGCTATTAAAAAACCCAAAGTTGTTTCCACAAGAGTCGTTAATAGACCAAAGATCAAACTGAATTTCATAGAATGCCAGAAGTCCTTTGACGTCAACACCGAGATAAAATTCTTGAAGCCCACGAAGGGTGCTTCTTTTAGATATCCTAAAAATACTTCTCTCAAGCTTATATTGATAGTACTTACGAAGGAATAGGTCATTATAAACCCGAGAAAGATCGTGAGGGGAAGCACAAATAAAATTCTCTTTATAGAAAACCCTCCCTTTCTCCAATAAGGGGGGAAAGATCCCCCCTTAATTATCTTCCAATCAATTCCTCTACCTTCTTTTGAGCTCTCATCAGACCTTCCTTCACATTCACTTGACTTGTCCAAATTGCTGTAAGTTCGTCTGACAGAACCTTCAAAATAGACATAGTTTCTCCCCGAGTACTTTCAACAAAGCCATACTTTTTAACATGTTCTGCTATTTTTGGAAATTCTGGCCTTTTATCTCCCATGCTCATCAAGATTGGTTCTACAGGAGGTATCCCACCATTTTCTGCGTACATCCTCATAGCTTCCTCCGTTGACAGGAAAGCTAAGAATTTCAGAGCAGCATCCTTCTTCTTACTGTATTTACTCAAGGCCACTCCTAAACTGTGGACATGTGTGGATGGCTTTGGACCAGGAATGGGAGCTATAGCAACTTTATCGTAAACAAGTGGTGATATATTAGGGTCTGTCAGTATATGATAAGCTGCCGACCATTGGATCATCATAAACGCTTTCCCTGTTTTAAAAGCTTCATTGGCCTCACCAAACTCATAGGTTGTTACTCCTGGAGGAACAGTTCCCATATCATAAAGTTCTTTATAAAGCAAGGCAGCTTTTTCGGCAGGTTCTGTAACTATATTGAAATTTCCTTTTTCATCGAACCATTTACCACCCATAGACCATAAAACATCATTCCAGATCATGACATTATAAACCAAGTTCTTCATTTGCAAAACATTTCCATAAGCCGTTGGGGATTCTTTATTATACTTTTTTGTGAAGAATATGGCAGTTGCTTTGTAATCATCCCAATTCCACTCTTCAGGTGGTTTAGGGGAAAGTTTCTTTCCAAGATATTTCTCGCTTAGTTCTTCATATCTTTTTTTCCAATCCTCGTTTGTCAAAAGTCTTTCCATAAGGTCTTTTCGATAGTAAAGAAAATGGTTACTAACATCCATAGGTAGACCATAAAGTAATCCTTCATATGACATACTTTCTAAAGCGGAAGCTATGAAAATGTCTGGGTTAAGATTAAATCCTTCAAGTGGGACCAAGTGTTGAGCTAGCCTTCCAAGGATATATGTTGCCACAAATACAATATCTATCGCTGGTGAATGAGCAGCCAGCATAGTTTCTTGTTTTGTCCAGAAGCCTTCTCTACTGAAATTGATTATTTCGACTTCTATACCCATCTTCTTCCCTTCAGTTTTATTCCACCATTCCACAACTTTTTGCATGGCTTCACTTTCTGGGCCAGGCCAATACACCATTGTTACTTTAGTGACGCCGATAGCTGTTATCACAAGAAAAATCACTAAACTCAATAAAAA
>QNAV01000022.1:0-9805 GCA_003641585.1 Thermotoga sp.
TCGGTATTGTGTTGATTCTGATCGGTGCCCTGATCCCTCAGGCTAAGGGATTCCTTGAAAAATCAAAAGCACTGAAGATAGCTAAAGAGATAAAGATTCTCGAAATGGCGATAACGAGTTTCTATGAGCTAGAGGGAAGAGTTCCAAGAAGTGTCAATGAACTCTTTGAAAACGGTTATTTACTCTTCGAATTGGAAGGGTACGAGATCGAGAACGAAAGTGATAGCGTAAAAATCGTTTTGAAGAAAGAGGTGGATCCATCATACCTTGAACCTATAATACCTGGTATAAAGAAGGAAAATGGTAACGTGTCTTTGAAGATAAAGATAAGGAGGGAATATATGTGAGCTACGCCAAATACTTCAAGATCACCACGTTCCTTCTTATAGTATATTTCGCCATGGTCACGATTATCGCTTTTTCCCTGATGATAGACCTCGTATTTTTCAAAGAATATTTGGAAAAAATGGATATTAGAAGCCATCCTAAAAAACCAAACATGGGATTTTTCTTTCGCCTCCTCTGTGATTTCGGGGGAAAGATAGAAAGTGAACTTGCAGAGCTCTACAAAGCTGAAAATCCTAAAGACATTGCGAAATCCTTAATGAAACTCGATGTTCTGGAGAGAAGAGCAACTCGCACTTGTTTCATGTGGCTTCTAGCGTTGTACTCACTGGGTGTTGGGATGTTCTTCACGATTTCGATCTCTTCTTACCGCAGAATCACGAAAAGTTTGAGAAAATTGATAGAAGGTTTTGAAAGGATAATGAACCATGATTACGGATATCAAATCTCTTTAGGCGGGGATTTCAAAGAGTTCGAAGAAGCCATAATTGCATTCAACAAAGCATCAAAAGGTATAAAAACATTTAATGAAGAACTGTTAAACATCTTGAAAGAATGGGGAGAAAGGTAATAAAATACTACAACGTAACGGCTAAAAAATTCTTCATGGAAGGTGGGGACGTGGTTGAGAAAGGAGAAGGAGGCATGATAGTCCTATTCGAGTTTGAGCATCCCTACAAAGGTTGGACATGGAAACTCAGCATGGATGTGAAGAAAGCGGATCTGGTTTTGGAAGAATTCACAGCCCTCAAGGAACTCGCTTTTACTGAAAGATTTCCTCTGACCAGGGACGGGGTGACGAGATGCTACAACAAGATCTACAAAAAGTATAACACGGTGAGGAAGTCGCCACCTTTTACGGCTGAACAGTTCACCGAGATGTTGAAGCAAAGGTTTGAGGAAGTGGATGAAAGAATCAAGCTCTGTGTCACAGAGATGAACAAAATAATGGCCGGAAAAGTGAAAAAACATTAGATAGGTTGTCTCTATATTTCAGCTGCTTGAAAGGTTTTAAAAACCTTTCTTACTCTTCGTACTTATGGCTCTTTACAGCTGATTTTTAAGGTACAATTTATTAATGAGAATGATTCTCAATAAGAGGTGAGATGATGAAACTTTCCGAAGCACCAATTGGAACCACGGTCGAGGTTACAAGATTGAATTTACCACCTGACGTTGAGTCCAAGATATTGAGTCTAGGATTTGTGCCGGGAACCAGAGTGGAGGTTGTGAAAGAAGCACCTTTGGGAGATCCCAGGGTTTACAGAGTCATGGGAAAGATGGTGACTCTTAGAAAAGAGGAAGCCGAAGGAATAGAAGTCATTCCGGTTGAAAGCGTCGTACCGCTCTCTCTTGCAAAACCAGGTGAGATATACGAGGTGGTTCGTTTTTTGGGAGGTGGAATGTTCCTGATGAGAATGAGAAACTTTGGAATAAATATCGGGACTAGGGTGAGAGTCCTTTCAAATTTTCGTGGTGTTTCTTTGAAGATAAACGGGAGAATTGCCAGACTAGGACATGGTATGGCGGGGAAGATCCTTGTTAGGAGGATAGGAAGATGATAAGGGTCGCACTTGCGGGAAACCCAAACGTTGGGAAAACGAGCCTTTTCAACGCCTTAACTGGCGCAAGACAATACGTTGCGAATTGGCCCGGCGTCACCGTCGAAAAAAAGGAAGGTATTGCGAAGTATGATGGAGAGAGAATAAAGATAGTGGACCTTCCGGGTGTTTACTCTCTGAGTGCTTCTTCGATAGATGAAAAGATAGCTCGAGATTTCATCTTGAAGGAAGCTCCCGATGTTGTGGTTGTCGTCACAGATTCTATGAGTTTGGAGCAAGGGCTGTATTTACTTTTGGAGATATTGGAAATGGAGGAGAACGTGATTCTGGTTGTAAACGCTATCGATGAGGCAAGAAAAAATGGACTGAAAATAGACAGGTACGAACTTTCCAAACACTTTGGTGTTCCTGTCATTCTCACATCCGCTATAAACGGTGAGGGAGTAGAAGACCTTTTGAAGGCTATCGTTGGAATGGCAAGAAAATTGGAAAAATCGAACAAAGTGACGTTAAATTACGGAGAAGATATTGAATCGAAGATAAGGAAAGTGGAAAGAAATTTGAAAGAGGCAAAAATTCTGAGGAATTACGATAGTAGATGGCTCGCTCTGAAATATCTGGAGGGAGATAAGGAGATACTGGAATTGTTAGAGAAAATGGTTGGTATAGAAAGGTTGAGTGATGAAGAAATAGCGGAAAACAGGGTGAAGATAGCGAAAGCTCGCTACGACTACATAAACAGTGTCATGAAAGAAGCGATATCCAAAATCAAAGCGAAAATGACCCTGAGTGAAGCTATAGATCACGTGTTAACACACAAATTCCTTGGAATTCCAATATTTTTCTCTTTCATGTATCTAGCCTTCAAATTGACCTTCGATGTAGCGCAGGTTTTCTCAGACATGCTGGACGCTGCTTTCTCAAAGATGGCAAATTTCGTGGTTCAATCTTTGGGGGAAAACTGGCTTTCTTCCATGATATCAGACGGTATCATAGGAGGAGTTGGAGGAGTTCTAGTTTTCGTTCCAAACATATTCATGATGTTTCTTGCTTTAGGCTTCATGGAGGAATCTGGGTACCTTCCAAGAGCAGCGTTCGTCATGGATAGGTTGATGGTGAGGTTCAAGTTGAGTGGTAGATCATTCATGTCACTTCTTCTTGGCTTCGGATGCAACGTTCCAGCCGTGATGTCCACAAGGAACATCGAAAACCCTCAGGAGAGATTGGCAGCGATATTGATAGCTCCTTTCATAACCTGCAGTGCAAGACTTCCCGTTTATATACTTCTTGCCAGCATCTTCTTCCCAAAAAATACAGCTTTAGTTATTTTTTCCCTATACATCTTTAGCATTCTCCTCACCATTGGATCTTCTATCATTGTGAACCGATTATTCTTTAAAGGCAGGAAATTCCCTCTGGTCATGGAACTCCCAAGGTACAGAATGCCAAACTTCAAGAACCTAGTCATATACGTTTGGAACAGAGGAAAACATTTCTTGCAAAAAGCTGGTGGGATAATTCTTGTAGCCTCAATTCTGATATGGTTTCTTGGGTACTTTCCAGCGGGAGGAGATGTGGAAAAGAGCTATGCGGCAACTATAGGCAGGACATTAGAACCCATAATGAGGCCCTTGAATTTTTCTTGGAAGGCGACAACAGCCTTGTTGTTCGGAGTAGCCGCTAAAGAAGTGATCGTTTCTACTTTTTCGATGTTATACGGTTTCGGAGAAGAGGATTTGGAGAGTGCAAGGTCAGCATTATCCCAAGAGATGGATCCTGCCGTTGCGTTCGCTTTCATGGTTTTTGTGATGGCTTATATACCGTGTTTGGCGACTGTGGCAGCTGTAAAGATGGAAACAGGAAGTTGGAAATGGCCCATTTTCATTGTAGTCTACAGTTCCCTTGTTGCATATCTAATCTCTTTCATCGCTTACAATGTGGGGAGGCTGTTCCTATGAGTAAGAGATCGATTCTCTTCGTGATGACTATCATTTCAGGTTCTGTGGCTTTCATGGAGATCAGAACGGATCTCTTGTTCGGATTATTCCTGGGTATAGTGCCCCTGATATTCCTCTTTGGGATAATGGACTCCATCGTGGAGGAAAAGCTGGCAACTGCTCATCTTATGGTTGGAGCCTTCATTTTCTCGATCTTTGCCTTCTTCAGGATCCTGGAATTTGCAAGTTCCTGCCTTGGCATAATACTGGGTGAAGCACCCAGGGAAATCACGATATCCGATACATTGCTGATAATAGCGGGAGTTTTGAGTTTTCTGATCTTTTTGAAGGAAGTGAAGGAATTCAAGATAACTTAAGCTTCAACCTTTTCCGAATACTTTCTAACCTTTTCTACGATCTCCGAGATGGAAGTTCCCGGTCCAAAAACCTCTTTTATCCCCATTTCTTTCAGTTTCTCTGCATCATCTGGTGGTATTATTCCTCCAATGAACACTGGGATATCCTCTATTTGATTTTCTCTCATTAATCTGAGAAGTTTCTCACATATTTTCATATGAGCTCCCGAGAGAATGGAAAGCCCGATGACATCTACGTCCTCCTGTATAGCAGCTCTCACTATCTGCTCAGGTGTCTGTCTCAGGCCAGTGTATATCACCTCCATTCCAGCATCTCTTAAAGCCCTTGCAACCACTTTTGCTCCTCTATCATGACCATCTAATCCAGGTTTTGCAATCAAAACTCTGATTCTCTTTCTCATGAAATCCCTCCTCATTTCTGTGCTATAATTTTCTTGAATCTGGGCGTAGCTCAGAAGGGAGAGCGCCGGAATCGGGGTCCGGAGGTCGAGGGTTCAAGTCCCTCCGCCCAGACCAGAACATATGCTCCACGATTTCCAAGTACTTTCTATCATTGTTCGATTAGATAATACCATAAAATACACCAGAAAATCTAAAAGTTGCCGGCCTCAAATGAGGCCGGATTTTGTCCCCAATTTTATGTTACAAGCACCGTTATTTTTCGACACACTATCAAAATAAAATCATCAAACCAAGCTCTACAACTGTAAAAGCCATCAATCGACTTTCTGAGAATTCCAGATTATTGACACCACGATCTGCGGCAAACACTAGTGTTTTGTGGCGTCTGTGATTCCTGTCTGTGTGGTGGTTGTATAATTTTCCCGGGGAGTGTTGTGGTGGGATTCAAAGTGAGGCGAGAATAACTTTGGTAAGTTTTTTGAAAAAAGTTTTCGATTACATCATGGAGCACAACCTTCTAGAACTTCCGTTCATGGTAGTATTCAGCGTGGCAATTTATTGAGAATATCATAACACCGGTCAATTCGTATCTGTATCTTCTTACGATGATATCAAAGCGACGTTTGGAGAAGGTGAGTGCACAAGAGAAGAGTTTGAAAGGTACAATATATTCTTCCAGGAGGATGAGACATATATCCAGAAAATTCTTGAAAAAGCAGGTGTAGTTAAAAATGGCTGAAATTTTCAGTGGTGTGCGGAACTCTTCGCAACGTTGTTGCTCGCCCTTTGGGGTTGCTAACAGATGGATATGTGGCTCGCTTTTGGCTACATCCAGCAATTATGGAAGAATTTGCTTATAGAAACATGTGAGGCAAGGGAATTTCAGAGGAAGGAATACCTTATTTACTTTAACTACATGTATGAAAGACTTGTTTTAATGAAAGAGCTTTTAGCAAACGACGGCTTTATTTGTGTCCATTTAGATTATGGGACGGTGCATTATGTAAAACTTATGATGGATGGGATTCTTGGGCACCTGGACCAGTATATATGCCCTGCAACCTCTAAAGCCGGTTCCTTCCGTGGGACCGGCTTTTATCGTCATAAAACCATTTTCAAAGAGCTGTGAGTCTCTGAAAATCCTATCATAAAAAAGCCCTACGAATACAAAGTAAAAACGCTTCATAAACGGTTGTTCGGTATTTCTCATCTACAACATGAAGATTCCTTTTTGAACGTGATTTTAACGGGCGTTGGGCTCGAAATGTTATCTGATACAGGGCATCTTCTCTCAACAGTTTCAAGCCATTTTTTGAGAGTTTCTTCATCGGCATCTGTCTCGATTTTAATCAACACTTTGATCTCCTTGAAACCGGCTCTATCCGTTGTTTCTTTTCCTGAAAATTTCTCAGGATTCAATTTTCCTTCGATCTCTATTTCCATTTTCCTCAGATCCATGTTCATCTCTTTCGCAACCAAATGTCCCACCACGTTCAGACAACCCGCTAAAGCTGCGAGTAAGTATTCAACGGGATTCGCTCCCTCATTCTTTCCTCCCAGAGCGGGAGGTTCGTCGATTGTCATTGTGAAGTTTCTTGCTTTAACAACCGTTTTCGTCGGCGTCTCACAGGTTCCCGATACTTTGAAAGTTAGATCTGCCATATTGTTTTCCCCCTTTATAAGTTAATTTTTTCACATTCAATTTATCATTATACCATATTTTCTATCATTAACGCAAATGATAAGATTTAATGAGATTGAACTTAATCTTACGCTGGAAAATCAGCGATAGAGAATTTCCCTGAGAAGTGGTATCTTCATCGAATGAAGAAAAAGAGCAGAAATTACGTCATTTGATAATCGTCGAAGAGATTGGATGTGGCTTTCGTTCCATATTTCATCTTGTACATTCTGCGATCTGCTCTTTCTATGGTTTTCTCTATATCCTCACCGGGTTTCCATTGACTGATACCATAGGATATGAAGATACCCTCCCGTTTTGCTGCATTGGTTATTCTTTTTATGACTTCCTCTGCTTCTTCTTCATCACATATCAGGATCAGCAGAAATTCATCTCCACCATATCTTATGGCAAAATCAGATTCCCTTATGCTTTCCTTCAAAATTTTTCCCATTTTCTGCAGAAGCTTATCTCCTTGAACATGACCATATTTGTCGTTATATTCCTTGAAATTATCGATGTCTATCATAACGAAACTAATAGGAAAATTCATACGTTTTGCACCGGCAAGTTCTATTGGGAGCAACTCTCTGAAGAAAAACTCTTTTCTGTACAACCCTGTTAGGAAGTCTCTAATCGAAACTTTTCTACCGATGAGGGATATTCCCTCGATGGAAATAAACCCCACAAAGATAGCAATGGCAAGGAGCCACCAATTTGCTGTTATGATCCCTATACTGACGATTGTGAGAGAGCAAGCAGCTATAGAAAAATACAACTTGTAATATCTTTCTTGTGCTAACCTTCTTGTTGTTCTCAAAGCGTGAAATCCAAGTACTACTAAAATAGTTGCCAATATGATTCTTTCTATCATTAGCTGTTCCCTCCGATTATCCTTCATCTCCAAAGATTATAGGGAGAAAATCTTTTTATACACATGTTCTTCAGTATTTCTTAAAATTCATTCACTCTGGAAACTTCATCAAAGGATGGTTTAACATACAAAGAGAATGACCCCGGCATGAAATATTATAGGAAGAAGGTGAATTGCTATGAAGGAAGATATTGTCCGATTTCTGAGAAGAACGATAAAGGAATACAACTACAAGGGTGCTGTTGTCGGTGTTAGTGGTGGCGTGGATTCAGCAGTCGTTTTGAATCTGTGTGTCGAAGCACTGGGGAAAGATAGAGTTTTGGGTGTAATACTTCCCGAGAGGGATTCCTCACCGGATACTTTGAAAGATGCCATCATGGTGTGTAAAAGTCTCGGAGTTGAATATGTTGTGAAATCGATAACGAAAATTCTGAGAGTCATGGGAGTTTATAGATTACAACCCCCGGCTTTCCTCGTACCTCGCAGAATCCAGGAAAAGTACGTGAAAAACAAGTGGGAAACACTCCCCCAAAAGGATGCGTACATTGAAGACCTGAGAAATGAAGGAAACGAAGAGTTTTTGAAGGGGATCGCTTACTACAGAATCAAGCATAGAGTGAGAATGTGCCATCTTTACTTTGAGGCTGAAAAGAGAGGATATGCAGTTGTTGGAACCACCAACAGAACGGAGTACAAATTGGGGTTCTACGTAAAATGGGGAGATGATGCGGTAGATATAGAACCGATCCTTCATCTTTACAAGACACAGGTGTATGAACTTGCAGAAGAACTCGACGTTCCTGAGAAGATACTGAGAAAAGCTCCATCTCCAGATTTGATACCTGGTATCACGGACGAATTCGCCATTGGTATGAGCTACCGGGATGCGGATAGAATCCTGATGAAGATGGAAAAAGGTGAAGACCTTTCCGGTGAGGATCCAGAAAAAGTTGAAAGAATCAAAGAAATCCTCGAGAACGTTCGTTTCAGAGAGGTCAGGATGAAATCCTTACTTCTTGGGTAAATGATCGTACAAACTCTCTACGACGAATTCCTCATCCACAAGCTGCAAAACTTTAGTTTCTCCCGGCTTCAGGAAGAAGAAGTTATCTTCCAACTTCTCATCATGTTCAGATACGATATGAACACCTATGGCAGGTTTTTTCGCAGAGATCTCGATTGCATCTCCCACTATCTCCCATGAGAGTTCTGGATCTTTCAATTTAACATTTCTATACTTTTCAAAAACTTTGTAATTCTCGAAAGATTCTCCTTCGACTTCCACTGTTGAGAAGGCTATCGTTTCCTGCAGATTCAGGAAGGAAACATCCACAGCGAAAACTTCAACAACGCTATCTTTCGGTAAAACTATCTTAGCACGTTTTTCCAAGATCAGATTTCCATCGAAATCGTATATTTCTAGACTAACGGATGCTTCAACCGTTTTCTTAAGGTCGCTCACCACGGTGAGAGATAACGATCTATCCCTCTTTTTGAGCTTTATCACAGGTAAAATCTCACTGTAAAATCTCTTGGTGTAGTAGTACAGGGCCTTTGGCCTTTTGAAATAATCCACGGCGGACCAACTGATCACTGGCCAACTGTCGTTGAATTGCCAGTAAAGGACACCTGACGTTCTGTATTTCCTAGTTCTCCAATGCTCTACACCGAATTTTATGGCCTCAGCTTGATTCAGCTGGGATAGATACACGAAAGAATCGAAATCATTCACTATGCCGAATCTACCATTTATAAACCTCAAGCATCTCTCCAGCCCTTCCTCCTGTTTTTCGTGTTTGACCATAACAGGATGAAAAACATACTTTTCATCCGGTTTCAAGAAGAAATCTATAGTCTTGTGATGTGGTGCTCCTTGGAAGCCGAACTCACTGATGAACCTTCCTGAGTCTTTCTCGTAAAATTCGAAGTCAACCCACGCACTCCAAATTATCCAGTTGTGTCTGTCTCCTTCCTTTGGGCTGTTGGCTTTCTCTCCACCGTAAGGGCTCGAAACCCAGTACTCTCTTGAGGGATCTTCTTCCGAGCATATTTTTGGGAAGTCTATCAAGTATAGTCTGTCACCGAGGTTGTAACCATCAACTTTTCTCGTCATGTTTCCCCATTCTTCGAACCCCCAGTTGTTCTCGTTGTTACCGCACCAAAGGACTATCGAAGGATGATACCTTAACTTTCTCACGATTCTTCGGATCTCTTCATTTGCCAGTTTCCTGAACCATGGTAAGTGGTCGGGGTATTCAAGACATGCGAACATGAAATCCTGCCATATCATTATTCCCAATTCATCGCATGTTTCGTAAAACACATCCCTTTCGTATATCCCCCCACCCCAAACCCTCAGCATGTTCATACCGGCATCGTAAGCCATTTTCAAAAGCTTTTTGTAATCTTCATCTTTCATCCATGTCAGTATATTATCCCCGGGTATCCAATTTGCACCTTTGACGAATACTTTCTCACCGTTGATTTCGAATATGAACGTCCTACCCTCTTCGTCCCTCTCCTTGATGATTTTGACGGTTCTCAAACCGATTTTCTTTCTCTCTTCATAAACTTCTTCTCCCTTATGTAGCAGAATAAAGGAGAAATCGTACAGTTTCTGAGGTCCA
>QNAV01000023.1:0-9346 GCA_003641585.1 Thermotoga sp.
GCCTTAACATAGTAAGATTCCTCTCCCACCTGCTCTTTAAAATACGCACTGACCTTCAGATTTTTCATTTCATAAGTAAAAAACGAAGTGATAAAAACCATCAAGATGATGGCAAGCCATCTTCTCTTTATGAACCAGAGCAGCTATATCACCTCATTATATCTCAAAGTGATCCATTAAAACCTCCGATATGCCATCCAGTATCTCACCAGGAGTTATGAGCTCTCCACTCACCTTTGTTATGACTTTGAGCTTTAGGTTCTTCATCAAAGCGAGTATTTCTCGAGTGTACTGGCCAAGATTCATCTCAGCTATGACGACAGCTTCGACTCGACTCAGGAGTTTTCTCAAACGTGAGACGGGGACTGGCCAGATGGTCACGGGTTTGAAAAGACCCACTTTTATTCTGTCCTGCCTTGCTATCTTTACGGCTTTCAAAGCGCTTCTTGCAGTTATTCCATATGCTATAACGAGAACTTCGGCATCCTCGGTCGCGTACTCATCGTATATGGCTATCTCATCGGCATGAAGTTTTATCTTGCTCACGAGCCTTCTGATCAGTTTCTCTGCAACATCGGGCTTTACCATGGGGAAACCCGACTCATCGTGAATGAGGCCTGAAACGTGAAACCTCGCCTTTCCCATCTCAACGAGTGGAAGGGGAGTGGGTTCAGCGTACTCGCTCTCAACGAAGGGAACGAAGACCTCCTCTTCCTCTATCGTTTCTTCCTTCAACCTTTGATAAACGAATATTTCTTTTTCATCCGGCATGTAGAAGCTCTCCCTCATGTGACCGAGCACTTCATCCATCAGAAATATGACGGGGGTTCTGTATCTTTCCGCCAGATTGAAAGCAGAGATTATGTACCTGTAGACCTCTTGAACCGTGGAAGGGTAAAGAGTGATTATAGCGTGATCTCCATGAGTTCCCCATCTTGCCTGCATTATGTCTCCCTGCGAGGGTTTTGTGGGCATGCCCGTCGATGGGCCACCCCTCATGACGTTGACGAAGACAGAGGGGGTCTCCGTCATTATGGCATAACCTATGACCTCCTGCATGAGGCTGAATCCGGGGCCACTTGTTGCAGTCATCGCCTTAACACCTGCAAGGGATGCTCCAACAACTGACGCGGCGCTCGCTATTTCATCTTCCATTTGAATGAATATTCCCCCAACTTTTGGAAGTTCTCTTGCCATGGTTTCTGCTATCTCGGATGCTGGAGTTATCGGGTATCCCGCGTAGAACCTGCAACCAGCTTTTATAGCACCTATCGCGCAGGCTTCATCTCCCTGGAGAAATACTTTTTTACCCATCACTTTCACTCCTTACGCTCTCTTTCACCACAACGTCTATGGCGAAATCTGGACATATGTTCTCACACTGAAAACACCCTATGCATTTTTCGTTGTTCACCAGAGGTTTTCTCAATTCACCTTCTTTTATCGCACCAGTTGGACATATCCAGGAGCACAGCCCGCATTTCTTGCACCAGTTGTAATTTATTTTAACCTCGAATTTTTTCTTCAAAGAAATCCCTCCTTTTCATAACATGGAAAGAAAGACCCCTGCTGCTATCGCAGAGCCTATGACTCCTGCAACGTTTGGCCCCATCGCGTGCATCAGTATGAAGTTATGGGGATCTTCCTCCTGTGCCAGTTTCTGGGCGACTCTTGCAGAGTCTGGAACAGCGGAAACGCCAGCTGCGCCTATCAGGGGATTCACCTTGTCTTTCAAGATCAGGTTCATGAGCTTTGCAAAGAGAATGCCGGAGGAGAGGGCTATAACGAAAGCTGCTGCACCGAGAAGGAATATCTTCAGGCTCTGGGGTTTTAAAAAGACATCGGCTCTTGCAGAGGCTCCAACTGAGACCATGAGAAGAATCGTTACGGTATCGAGAATGAACCTGCTGGCTGCTTCAACAAGCCTCCTCACAACACCACATTCCCTCAAAAGGTTTCCAAGCATCAACGGTCCAACGAGAGTTAGAGACTGAGGAACGAGAAGAGCCGTTAAAACCGTTGTTATCAATGGAAAAAGTATTCTTTCTGTTCTCGTGACCTTTCTTGGTGGCCCCATCTTTATCTTTCTTTCCTCTTTGGTTGTTAGAAGTTTGGATACGATGGGTTGTAGTACGGGAATCAAGGCTATGTAAGAGTAGGCTGCTATCGCAATCGGTGCGAGAAGCTCTGGTGCGAACTTAGAGGATAAATAAATCGAGGTGGGGCCATCCGCCCCACCTATTATGGCTATGGATGCAGCTTGTCTGAAGGAAAAGCCAAGGAGTTTTGCAACGACAAACGTGAAGAATATTCCCATTTGAGCTGCCGCTCCAAGGAAGATGGTTTTCGGATAAGACATCATGAAGGAAAAATCTGTCAGAGCACCTATTCCGAGAAATATCAAAGGTGGATAGATTCCAAGATCCATTCCTTTCTTTATGTAGTAGATGAATCCTCCCTCATCCAGTATCCTGGTCACTTCCGGCGGTATGTTGGCTATTATTATCCCGAATGCGATCGGTATCAAAAGGAGAGGTTCTGAATTCTTCACTATTGCTATGTACAGAAGAGCTCCAGCAACGCAGAACATCAATATGTTTCCCCACGTGAGTTTCACGATCGCTGTTGAAGATATGAACGAGATGAAGGCGTCGGCGAAGCCCACAGCCCTACCTCCTTTTTCCTATTCATTCCATCATGGGAACCCTTATACCCTTCTTCCTGGCGGTCTCTATGGCTATCTCGTACCCAGCGTCAGCGTGTCTTGCAACACCGAGTCCAGAGTCATTCGTTAGAACTCTTTCAAGTTTTTTCTCTGCAAGATCTGTACCATCTGCGACTATGACCATACCAGCGTGGATCGAGTAGCCTATCCCAACACCTCCCCCGTGATGAACTGAGACCCAGGTTGCTCCACTCGCCGTGTTCAAGAGAGCGTTCAAAATGGGCCAGTCGGCTATGGCATCGCTTCCATCTCTCATGGCTTCGGTCTCTCTGTACGGTGATGCAACGGATCCTGTATCGTGATGATCCCTACCTATGACTATGGGAGCTTTGAGCTCTCCCTTTTTAACCATATCGTTTATCGCAAGACCGAACCTGGTTCTTTCACCCTGGCCAAGCCAGCAGATCCTTGCAGGAAGCCCTTGCCATTTCACCTTCTTCTGGGCCATCTCTATCCATTTTTTGAGATGATCATCTTCTGGGAAGAGTTCTAAGACCTTTCTATCCGTTTTGTAAATGTCTTCTGGATCTCCCGATAATGCGACCCATCTGAAGGGCCCTTTTCCTTCACAGAATAGTGGCCTTATGTACTCTGGAACGTAACCTGGTATGTTGAAAGCATCCTTGACACCGTGATCGTAGGCGAGTCTTCTTATGTTGTTTCCGTATTCAAAGACTTTGGCACCTTGTTTTTGCATCTCAAGGATCGCGTTTATATGCTCTGCAACCGAATCGTAAACTCTTTTCAGATAATCATTTGGATCCTTCTTTCTGAGCTCTTCCGCCTCCTCAACGCTGAGACCTCTGGGGATGTAACCGTTTAAGGGATCGTGAGCTGCCGTTTGGTCTGTAACTATATCGGGAATCACACCTCTTCTCACAAGTTCTGGATGAACTTCAGCAGCGTTTCCAAGAAGGGCAACAGATAATGGCCTTCCTTCTTTCACAGCATCCATAACCATTTTGAGTGCTTCATCCAGGTTGTCTGTCCAGGTATCAAGGTACCCCGTCTTCAACCTCCTCTCTATGGCTTTTTTGTTCACCTCAACTGCGAGCATTACGGCATCGTTCATCGTTGCAGCAAGAGGTTGGGCTCCTCCCATCTCACCGAGACCCGCCGTCAGGATCCATTTCCCTTTTAGCGACCCTCCAAAGTATTTCTTCGCAACAGCGTAGAAGGTTTCGTAAGTTCCTTGGAGTATTCCCTGGGTCCCTATGTATATCCAGCTTCCAGCCGTCATCTGACCGTACATTATGAGGCCTCTCTCTTCGAGCTCTCTGAAGTATTCCCAATCCGCCCACTTTGGAACAAGGAGGGAATTTGCTATTAAAACCCTTGGGGCCCATTCGTGCGTTTTGAAAACGGCAACGGGTTTTCCACTCTGAACGAGGAGTGTTTCATCCATTTCGAGCTCTTTCAGAATTTCCACAATTTTCCAGAAGGCTTCCCAATTTCTCGCAGCTTTTCCGGTTCCTCCGTAGACTATGAGATTGGCCGGGTCCTTGGCAACATCAGGGTCCAGATTGTTCATAAGCATCCTCATGGGAGCTTCAGTCTGCCAGCTTTTGCAGGAAAGCTGGGTCCCCCTCGGGGCTCTAACAACGGGAGCTTTTACCGCCATGGAGAATCACCTCCCCATCTATTTTACTCGTTTCTGAAATGATCATCAACTTCACAAACCCAGGTACGCTTTCTTAACCTCCTCATCCTTAATCAGATCTTCCGAGCTTCCCTCTTTGACTATCAAACCGTTTTGGAGAATGTACGCTCTTTCCGATATCTCCAGAGCTTTCTTCGTGTTCTGCTCGGAAAGAAGTATCGTGATTCCCATCTTTTTAAGATTTTCGAGTATTTCAAATATCTCATCCACGAGTTTTGGCATCAATCCAAGGGATATCTCATCCACCAGGATGAGTTTTGGATTCATCATCAAAGTCCTTCCGATGGCGAGCATCTGCTTTTCCCCACCGCTCAATGTCATGGCAAGCTGTTTCTGTCTTTCAGCAAGCTTTGGAAATATGTCGAAGACTCTTTCCAATCTCTTTGAGATCTCTTTTCTATCCTTTACAAGAAAAGCTCCCATCTCAAGGTTCTCTCTCACGGTCATCGACCTGAAGATCCTTCCACCTTCCGGAACGATACCTATACCCATCCTGGCCCTATCCCAAACACTCTTTCCTGTGACATCCTCTCCTTCAAAAACGACTTTACCTTCTTTGATCTTCACGAATCCCATTATCGCGTTCAAAAGCGATGATTTTCCGGCACCGTTTGCGCCAAGAAGTGCCACTATCTCGCCTTTTTGAACCTCAAGAGATACTCCTTTAACAGCTTCTATCTTTCCATAGCTCACCTTCACGTTCTCAGCTGACAGCATACTCACCACTTCCAAGATAAGCCTCGATAACCTTTGGATCTTTGGAAACCTCTTCTGGAGTACCCTCTGCTATCTTCACACCGTAATCAAGGACCGTCACAATTTCCGCAAGGTTCATCGTGAACCTCATATCGTGCTCTATGAAGAATATCGTGACACCTTCTTCCCTTATACTCCTCAATATTTCCGACAGTTCTTCAGTTTCCCTTTCGTTGAGGCCAGCTGCTGGCTCGTCCAGTAGAAGAAGAGAAGGATCGGTGGCCATTGCTCTTGCGATCTCGAGTTTTTTCTGAAGACCTATTGGAAGTGTTGATGCAAGGAAATCCTTGTATTCAAGAAGCCCGAATCTTTCTAAGAGCTTCTCCGCTTTTTTCACTTTCTTCTCATCGTCTGGCGATTCAAAGAAAACTCTGTGATCTCTGTAAATCGATATACCCATCCCCGCAAGAACGTTTTCAAGAACGGTCATATCGGGGAAAATCTTTATGATCTGAAAGGTTCTGCCGATTCCCATACTGGCCCGTTTACTCGGAGAAAACCTATCGATCCTTTTTCCCTTGAAAAATATCTTACCTCTATCCTGCCTTAAAAAACCCGTTATCAAGTTGAAAAGGGTGGTTTTGCCTGCTCCATTTGGACCTATGAGAGCGTGGATCTCTCCTTCTCTGACGACCATCGATACGTTGTTGACGGCTAGAAGTCCCCCAAAACTCTTTGAGACATTTTTCACGACCAGAATTTCATTCATCTTGTAACTAACCTCCTGAGGATTCCTTTCTTTCCCAAAAGACCAGATGGCTGGTAGAGCATCAGAAGAACAACTATGACACCGTATATGAACATCCTGTAATCCTGAACGAACCTTAGAACTTCTGGAAGTATCGTGAGAAGAACCGCTCCAACTATAGGACCTATTATGGTCCCTATTCCACCGAGAACCACCATCGTGAGGATACTTATGGAAACGGGAAAGGAAAAGTTATCTGGAAAGATCGCTCCCATCTGATGAGCCCACAGGTTTCCTGCAAGACCTGCAAGGGCTCCCGCTATTGTAAAAGCGTATATTTTGAATCTTGGAACGCTGACCCCAATACTCTCAGCAGCCCACTCGTCTTCTTTTATGGCTTCGAAGCCGTACCTCACGTATTTCTTCGTGAGGTATCGAACAAAGAGGATCACCAGAATAACCCAAAAGAGGGTGTACAGGAAGTAACCCATCGTCATCAACGTGTGCCCAAAGAGGGATGGTCTTGGTATACCGACGATCCCGTAAGGCCCTCCAAAAAACGAAATGTAGTTGAAAAGAGAGACCACCACGAAGTTCATACCAATGGTTGCAAGAACCAGAAAATCGTGTTTCACTCTCAGACTCGGAAGGCCAAGCAAAAAACCAAAAAAAGCTGTTATCAAAATGCTGAGTGGAAGGGAAATCCAGTAGGAAAGTCCCAGTTTCACCGTGAATATAGCTGAAGCGTAAGCTCCTATTCCGAAGAAAGCAGCATGCCCCAAAGACACCTGCCCCGCGTATCCTATTAGTATGTTCAAACTGAGAGCGAGTATGGAGTATATTCCACAGAACGTCATGAGGGTCAGCAGGTAATCCAGCGTCATCCCGTTTCCCTCCCGAATATTCCAGACGGTTTGAACATCAAAAGAAGGATCATCGCTATGAACGCTATGGCATCCCTTGGAAGAAAGAACCCCTTCCATGCGACAAGAAAGGTTTCTGCTCCAGCCAGTATGAATCCGGCGACAACCGCCCCTTTCAAACTACCGAAACCCCCAAGAACCACGACGACGAACGCTTTGTAAGAAGGAACTTCCCCCATCGTTGGATAGACACTGTTGTCGTATATGCCAACAAGAACCCCTGCAAGACCTGCGAGGAAAGAACCTATGAAGAAACCGAGCATGACGGTTCTTTCTATGTTTATTCCTAGAGCTCCCGTCATCTGAAGATCATCCGCACACGCTCTTAGAGCTTTCCCCCATTTCGTTTTGTTCATGATAAAGTACAACGCCACCAGGCTGATGACAGTCACAAGAACTATGAATATCTGATCTCTCGTGATTATCAAGTTCTCCGTCACGATATCCGGAATGCTGAAGTTGACTGAAAAGGCTTTTTTGTATGGCCCCCATATCAATCTGTAGAGATCCTGCATGGCGACGAAAAGTCCTATACTTATGACGAGTGGCACGATTCTGGATTCGGAAAGAACCTTTCTGTAAAAGTATCTGTACACAAGAATTCCTAGAAAACCGGATAGCACGGCAGATAGGATCATAGAGATGAGGATGTTTCCTGTCAGTCTGTACAGGGTGAGTCCCATGAGAGCACCAAAAGTGTAGATCCCGGCGTGTGCTATGTGAAGGATCCTGAGGATTCCATAAACTAGTGTCAGGCCCACCGCAATGAGAACGTAGACACTTCCAAGAACGAGAGAATTCACCAGGTTCTGAAGAAACACCTGTTCTCACCTCAAAAAATGAGGGGGAGGGCCCCCTCACGGTGTTGTTATCTCAGGATCCGTTATCTTCCAGAAGTAATGGAATCTATTACCTATGACAACCTGGCACGTTATCTCCCTCATTGCTTCCCTTTTCTCTGTGAAGCCTTTGAAACCAGTGACCGTTCCTTCCACCTCTTTTATCATTGAAAGACCCTTCTTGACACCTTCTGGTGTTTCCCCACCAAGTTCTATAGCTTTTGCTGCTATGATAACAGCGTCAAACGCGGATGCTGCAACCATATCGGCATCTATACCGTATGTTTCCTTATACGTTTTTATGAACCACTGCACGGTTTCGTCTTCACTGTCCCTATCAAGATCCGTCGTTATGACGGTCCCATTGGCGGCGTGGTTCTTCGCAAGCTCTATGAATTTTGGTGAATCGTAACCTTCCTGACCTATTATTGGAACGTATATTCCGAGTTCCTTCGCCTGAGTAACTATATGAGCGGCTTCGGAATAATAAGCAGTTGCGTAGATGGCATCGGGATCGAGCTTTTTTATCGCAAGAAGAAGTGCCCTGAAGTCCTTTTCACCCAGTGGATATTTTTCTTCGTAAACTATCTCCGCACCCAATTTTTTAGCTTCTTCGACAAACGCTTTGGCAAGTGACACACCGAAATCGTTGTCCATCACGAGAACCGCAATTCTTTTAGCACCTATCTTCTCGACCGCAAGATGAGCTCCCGCTCTTCCTTGAACCGTCGCGAGTGTCCCAACTCTGAATATGTAATCTCCAGTTGCCGTTATCTGTGGATGAACAGCGTAGGCTGAGATCATTGGAACCTTAAGTTGCTGGAATATACCGGCTGCCGCTCTCGTCGTTCCACTGTAAGAGCCACTTATTGCTACAACGACTTTATCCTTCTGAACCAGTTTGTATGCTATGCTCACCGCTTGATCTGCTTTCAAAGCGTCATCGTAGTACACGAGCTCCAATTCTTTCCCATTGACTCCTCCTCTGGAATTTATGAGTTTAATTGCAAGCTGTGCACCGTGGAGAGCGCTCGTTCCATCCGCAGCGGCGAATCCTGTGAGGGGCGCAAAGAACCCTATTTTTATTGTTTCTTCTGAGATCACGCAGAGGGCAATTAGCGTAAGAAGAACTAACACCAAGAATCTTTTCATTTTCTCTCCCCCCTTTAAAAATTGGTTTCAAAGATTTATTTGTATTTAAATTATATCAAATCTTGTGAAAAGGAGGATATTAGATTCTTGAATATTCTTGCCTACGTTGTTTATTGTGGTATTATATTAGTGGTTACACATAGTAAAAAACTGTTTCATATAATAAAACAAAGAGGTAATACATTTCTCTGGAAACTTTCCTGCAGCTGCACCTGCTGTTCTAGCATTCTCCTTCCTGGTTGATTACTACATCTCGGGATTGGCCGCTGGGAGTATAAAGTGATATCAGTCGATACCTGGTGATCGATATTTGCTGCTTGATGTTCGGTGTTAGGGTGAAGGGTATGGGGTATAGGGAATAGGGTACAGGGTAAAAAGATTTATAAACTAATTACCCTAACAACTATACCCTAATCCCCAAACACCGATCACCGAATATCGAACACCGATGAGCGGATACCGACCACCAAATCTTGAAATATCCTCAACTTTTTCTTGAGAGGAGATTTGCCATGTTGTATAATTTCATTCGATCCAGTAGAAGGGAGGGTGAAGGGTGAAGAGAACGTACCAACCATCCAGAAGAAAGAGAAAAAGAACTCA
>QNAV01000024.1:0-9330 GCA_003641585.1 Thermotoga sp.
ATATGATTACTGTCTGTTATCAAAATCGCTCTGGTCTTTCTACCGTAAGTCGCATCTATCAGTTTTCCTTCACTCTTAGCTTCCTCCTTCATCCTTTTGAGAGGTGCGGATTCAGGATTTACGATAGCTATAACTCTGTCTCCTGCAACAACGTTTCCAAATCCAATGTTTATTAATCCGTACATTTAATCACCTCCTACTCCACATTCTGCACTTGTTCTCTGAATTGGCTTACAAGGATCTTGCCCTCAAGGGCAGCATCGGTTATCTCTTTCAAAATAGATTTTGCGAGAATCGTGTTGAATTCCCTGAGGAATTCCTGAGCCAAAAAATCGAGATGCAAACCTACAGAATCATCATTTTCGAGGAGTTTTCTCGCTTTCTGGTGATGACTCTTCAATCTAGCTATCTCCTCTCTTATATCCGCTTTTATCAGAGAGACCGCTAATGCATTCTCGAAGATTTTCATGTTCACATCCACGTTATTGGGTAGTATCTCCTCGAAATTCTCCATGAGCTTTTCCCTATAGAGAATTGGTAGATTCTGAGAACTTTCCTCAATGCGGGTGATCTTTTCCTCCAGATCATCCAATATACTCAGAAGATCTCTCTTCAGTTTTTCCCCTTCCCTTTTCCTATCCTCCACGAGTTTCTCCAAAGCTTTCTCAAGAGTCGGTTCGACAACATTCCATACCTCTTCCAAATCTTCCTCAGAAATATCGAATCTGATGATGTCTTTGAATCTGAGAAGATCCTCAAGTTTCACAGGTTCTGGGAGCGAAAGAGCAGTATTTATACTCTCTAATGCTTCATGATATGACCTCAAAAGACCGAAATCCACGGTTATTCCTTTGGGAGGTTCCAAAAAAACCACTCGTACCTTTACCTGAATTTTCCCTCTTCTTACATACTTTCTGACAGCGTTGTGAATGTGTATCTCATAAGGAGAAAGAAAAGGAGGAATGGAAAGATCCAGACTCAGATATTTGGAATTCAAGGATTTTGTCTCCACCTTTACTTTACACGACTTACCCACATTTTCGATGGAAGCGTATCCAGTCATGCTTTTCATATGATCTACTCCCTCTTTTGGAGATTATACCACTATATTTTCAAATATTTCACAATTTCTTCCAATTTCTCAAGAAATCTCTTTATTTCATCCTCAGTGTTCATTTTACTCAGGCTGATTCTTATGGCACCCTCCGCTATCAAGGGGTCAAGATTCAACGCTTTCAAGACATGGCTCGATATTCCCTCCCTACTGCCACAAGCAGAACCAGTGGATACGAATATACCTTCTGAGGATAGAGCGTTCACCAGCACTGATCCTCTGATACCAGGAAAGGACACCGAAAGGGTGTTGGATATGGACTCATCAAGGGGTGTTATGATAACTCCTCCGAGTTTCTGAACCTTCTCTGCGATCATCTTCCTGAATCTTTCCATCTTTTCCAACGATGCTTCCAGTTCCTCCCATGTAAGCTGAAACGCTTTTCCAAGTCCAACTATTCCAGGAACATTTTGTGTGCCAGATCTCATACCTCTTTCCTGTCCGCCACCTTCCAGTAAGGGCACTATGGGAACCCCAAGTTTTATATAAGCAAATCCCACACCCTTTGGGCCATGGAACTTATGAGCACTGAAGCTTGCAAGATCCACATCCCATTTTGAGAAGTCGAACTTCATCTTTCCAACGGTTTGAACAGCGTCCACATGTATCAATGCGTTGGTTTTGGATCTCACTATCTCAACGATTCTCTCTATAGGCTGGATGGTGCCTATCTCGTTGTTGGCTGCTATGATCGAAACGAGGATAACGTCATCATCCAACACTTCCTCCAGTTTTTCCAGAACGACCTTCCCTTTTCTATCAACAGGTATATAAAGAATCTTGAAACCTTCCCTCCCTAAGGTTTTGAGGGTATTCAAAACGGCTTTATGTTCGATCGTCGTGGTTATTATCTTCCCTCCAGAATGTTTCAAAACCTTCGCAACACCTTTCAGTATCCAGTTTATGGATTCAGTGGCACAGGATGTGAAATATATCTCTCTTGGCGTCACCTTCAAAATTTTCGCAATGGTCTCTCTCGCATCCTCTACGGCTTTTTCAGCTTCATACCCCATACGGTGGGGCGAATTCGGATTTCCATACTTTTCCGTGAAGAAAGGAAGCATAACCTCGAGAACCCTATCATCGAGTCTTGTGGTTGCGTTGTTATCTAGGTATATCATGGATATCCCTCCTAAGCGTCCTTCTGAAGAGGGAAAGGATGATTAGAATTCCTGGCCAAGAACGAAATAGGGTGCCCACTCTCTTTCCATTAGTTTGTAAGCGTACCCAAACTCGACGTTTCCAAGGATGGGAAGACTCATGAGAATTTTAGGGCCGAAAGAGGTTTTCATATTCGAGAAGATCCCTTCATCATTAGAAACGTCACCGTGATCCAGGAAAAGCCCTAAAACCACTATAACGGGATCTTCTTTCACGAACCAGTTCAAATTGTTCGATACCAGGAAAGCCGATTCTCCTTCCAGATAATCGTAACCTCTCAAGGATTCCGGACCCCAGAGTTCCACAGACTCTTTTCCTCTGTTTAGAAAAACCTTTCCACCGAATATTTTCATGTTCAAAGTCAATGAGTCCAAAATCTGTGTGTAGAATCCCGCATAACCCTCAACTTTCACGTAATCTTTTGCATTGAATTGAAGGATACCAGCTTTCCATACGTTCACTCCAAAATTGAAACCATTCTTTGGAACGTACTTCGAATCTCTCTTATCGTAAGCGTATCCTCCAAGGACTGTCAGAGTTTTTCCGTTTTCAAGGTTCAAAACATCATCGAAAGATACACCGAACCTGAAGGTGTTTCCCTTTATAGGAAGCGTCGTGAAATCCACACCAACGGTCAACGTGTTCGTGGCTACAGATGTATCGGTTGCATTCAATTTCTCGCAAGACACGTTGAACCCGAAATCAAACGGCAGAGCAAATGGACTCGGTATTTTGTAGTCGAAACTCACTGTTTTCTTCTTGATCCCCAGATCCAATTTGAATGAGAACCTCTGGCCATACCCCCATACGTTCACAGCCGAGAGATCAACGTTTCCGGCTAAACCCTCCCACCATTCACCATCGGGAGGAGCCCAAGCAACACCTCCCACTATGAAGTAATGCTTGTCACTCTCTTTAAGATCCACGATCAGCTTAACATCAGTGGCGTTCTGTGTGAACAACGGTTTGATATCAACGCTGCTGAAATACCTGGTGTTGTTCAAATAAGAGAAGGTCTCTGCGACATCTTCTGATTTTAAAGGATTTCCCTCGTACACCCTGAGTAGATTTCTCACGATGTAGGGTTTTGTGGTTTTAAGGCCTTCTACCTCTATCTTGGAGATGTATTTTTCATAAACTTTGAACATCAGTTTATCCTTTTCTACAGAAGCATCGACCCAGACGAACGGGTATCCCCTTCTTTTGTACTCACCCATTATCCTGTTCATTGCGGCAAGGATCTCGTGATTCTCCAACACATCCCCTGGCTTTATTTTCGCTGCCCTCAAGATCTCATCACGGCTCAGAAGCTTGTTCCCGATGACTTCTATGCAACTGAAGGATCTTTTCTTATCTATTATCTTTCTCTGAACGACGTTAACTATGAGAACGATCGTTTTTTCTTCCACGTTGTCCATGGTGACTTTTTTGAAGTTGACAGTTGTCTCTTCACTGAAAAACGCGTTCAATCTCAAAGTCTGTATGAATCTGTTTATATCCGAAACCCTGGGATAGAATTTCTTTTTGTTCATCGTGAAGAATCTCACCAGGGGAGAAGCGGAGTAGAAATCTTTCAAAAGGTTGAGATTCGCTTCCTTCACTATTTGTGATATGTCTATACCGGCGGCCTCACCATTTATGAAAACATCCCAGAGCGCGTATTCTTCAACTATTATCTCGAAAGTATCCTTCCTCATATTCCCTGTGACCTCTATGAATATGTATCCAGCTTCTTCATACGCTTTTTTTATGTTTTCAAGACTTTCCTGAACTCTCTTGACGTTGAGAGCTTTACGTTTTTCTATGGTTACCAATTTCTCGAGATCCTTAACATCCAAAAGCCCCTCCCCATCTATCGTTATCTTCCAATCCTTGACCTTTGGATTCTCTTTGACTGTTATCAGAAGGGTGTACCCTTCTTTTCCCGGTATGAGCTCCGGCTTGACCGATGCGAAGTATCCCATATCGAAAATCGTTCTTGCAATCTCCTCCACATCTTTTTCCGTTAGATCCCCCGAGTAATCTATACGTTCCAGAACAGAAGTTAAAGGGACCGTTTCAAGACCTTTTACGACGACGTTGGTTATGGTGAACGGAAACGTCAGACAGACGAACAAGAGTATCGAAAGAACAGCCCACCTTCTCAAGATCATCTCCCTCCTTTTAGCAAATCACCTTTATAGCGATACTCCAGGAAAGCGTTGAAAGTCCAGGGACATTTCTTCTCGAAGATACTGGCTATTGCCAGAGCATATTGCTGTATTTCCCATTGAGCGTGTGAATCTGCTCGTAAATTCAAAAAATTCATCAAACTCCTTGCATTAACGGTCCAATAGAACTCGGTGTATATGGACAGAGGAAGCACAATCCTTGCCAGCTCCCTTGCCAGTCCCATTTCCAAAAGCTTCTGGTATATTCTGTAAGAATTTTCAAAACATTCGATCATCAATTTTTTTGCCTCTTCTTCGTCAACCTTCCCATCGTTCGGCATGCTCTTCTGCCTATCTTTTTCATCAGGTATTCTGATCTTGTCTGGAATGTAGAATTCGTCTTTCAACTTGGTGTATCTCCCTGATATCTCGTTGTAGGATGCGATCCTGTGTCGGAACCATTGTCTTGCAACGAATATGGGACATTTCACATGGAACGTGAAAACGATGTGTTCGAATGGCGTTTCATGACCGTGTTTCATAAGGTATTCTATCAATTTTCTGTCTTTTTCAGGAGTCGTGAGCTCCTTGCCATACGAAACACGTGCTGATCTCACAGCACTGAGATCATCTCCCATCATATCTATCAATCTAACAAATCCTTTGTCTAAAACCTTCTTGAATGAATCCTCCATATCAGCTCCTCCTATCCTTCAAAAGGAATCTTCTGATCTTTTTAACAAGCCATTTCCTGAAAAAGTAGAAACCTTTATGCCCGGAAGGGACATAAACAACCTCTTTATGTTTCAGAAGTCTTTTCAATTCTTTTCTACTAGCTCTAGGAATAACACGATCGAAAACGGCTTCTATGAAAAGGACAGGCTGCTCCACAAATTTTGCGAAAGACAAAGGATCGTAATGATAACACGCAACAGGAGCTTTTTCAAATATATCCTTTATCTCTCTGAAAGATTCTACTACATCCAAAGCGTTTTTCCTAAGGGATACACATTGTTTTTCAGAACGACACCCGTATTCGTTTCCTTCCTCAGCGTATTTCCTCCTGAGATCTTCAGTGTATGGGGAGTGCCAGTTTATCCATCTCCAATCACCACCTGTGCAGCATAAAATGCCTTTCTTCAACCTTTTCTCTCTGGCCAGGGCTATGGTCGCTATCATTCCACCAAAACTTATACCAATTATTCCAACTTTCTCAGGATCGTATTTTGGGAGATTTTCAACCATATCGAGTGTTTTTGAAATATCTAGAACGGTGTCGTGAAAATGCTTTCTGCAAACAAACGGTGAGGTGGTGTAGAAGGGCTCTCCGCCGTGCCAACCTTTTGGAGCTCTTTCACGATGGTACGGAAGTATCATGAAGGAAACTCTGATACCTTCTTCTTTCAACGCATCACCGAACCACATGAGATACTTTATATTTCCATTTCCGATACCGTGGAGGAAGATGATGTCATAGAGAACCTCGTCGGGTTCATAAAGGTACACATGTACTTTGGAGGATTCCAGTACTTCTGGCTCGTAAGGGGCATCAAACGTTAGATGTTTATCGTACACACCGTATCACCTCGATTACACGGTATTTCATGTACAATTTTATCAGTGCCAGGAATGGAGGTGCTATGGTGGTATCGTTGATTCTACTCGTTCTAGGTATCGTTCTCCTTGTGAAAGGAGCGGATTTCCTGGTCTCGGGAGCGATATCCTTGGCAACCACTTTCGGCGTATCCAAAATGTTCATAGGGCTTTCGCTTGTTGCGTTTGGAACGAGTATTCCAGAACTGGTTGTATCCATGATAGCATCCGTGAAGGGAGTCCCAGGTGTTTCCATATCCAACGTCGTTGGAAGCAACATAGCAAACATCGCTTTGTGCTTGGGAATAGCGTCTGTTATAGGATCTCTCACCGTAAAAAGCAGAACAGTCAGGTTAGAGGTACCTTTCATGATACTTGTGACGATCGCTTTCTCATCTATTCTTTTGAGAAACAATCCCCCACAGGTAGTATGGAACGATGGTGTGGTTTTTCTGACATTTTTCGTAATGTACGTGTATTACCTGTACAGAATGGCAGCCTCGGATATGAAAACGGAGGAATTCAAAGGTGAAGGTGAAAGAATAATTTTCACAGTTCTTAAAGTGATCGGAGGAATTATAGGACTCTGGATAGGTGGGGATCTCACCGTTAACTCCGTTGTCAGGATATCTGAAACACTTGGCATAAGTAAATCCTTGATAAGTCTCACGTTGGTCGCCGTCGGAACGAGCCTTCCCGAAATAGCAACTTCCGTTGTGGCTGTGAGAAAGGGAGAGCCAGATATAACGATGGGAAACGTGATAGGTTCGAATATAATGAACATCCTGGTTGTGATCGGCATCTCTTCTCTCTTTGGAAAGCTGACGGTGGATGTTGGAAATTACTGGGTGGACATCTCTTTTATGCTCGTTTTTTCAGTTCTCTTATTTTTATTCGCCAGCACAGGAAGGAAAATACGGAAATGGGAAGGGATGATTCTCATCATGATGTACATACCTTACATATACTTTGTGGTTTCCAGGAAATGAAATTGAGGGGGAAATCCCCCTCAACTTTTTTTCTTCATGATGTTTATGATCACCTTCTCTATTCTTTCTCTGTTTATGGTATCACCCTTTTTCAATATCCTGAGCGCAGCTTTTATGACAAGTATCCTTGGGTACTTCACGATCATCTCCCTTACAGGGTCTAGATTCTTCACCTTTTTCACCCCTTTCCCGGAACTCTCTCATCTCCCTTGACATTGGGAGAAAGAGATAATATAATCATTCCCTGGAGTTGGGCTCATAGCTCAGCTGGTAGAGCGCCCGGCTCATAACCGGGCGGTCGGTGGTTCGAGTCCACCTGAGCCCACCATGAAGGGAGCTGTAAAGCTCCCTT
Organism: Thermotoga sp.; assembly: GCA_003641585.1. GTDB lineage: Bacteria > Thermotogota > Thermotogae > Thermotogales > Thermotogaceae > 4484-232. The sequence continues at coordinate 7,360 of QNAV01000024.1, forward strand.
CTTTGTTAATAATTTTAACTCTTTTTCTCCATTTTTACAATTTAATTAAAAGAAATTTTATATGAAAAAATTTTTACATGTGAAAGCATCGACCTTCAATGATATACAATGTTTGTTGATCGATAGCCGGCGCTTGATAGTCGATAATCGAACAACGATGACCGAACAACGATGATCTAACAGCTCCTACACCCTGTACCCTATACCCTTACTCTTTACTTCGCTTCACAGAATCAAGGTGATAAGTATGGAAAGGTACAGAAAACTCAGTAATTTCTTGAAAAAGAAATACGGTGAGAAAGTTCATCGAATTCCCATATTCGGAGGTTTTTCGTGCCCTAACAGAGATGGAACCAAATCAAAAGGTGGTTGTATATTCTGCGATCCGATGGGAAGTGGTTTTGCAACATTTTACGAACTTCCCATAAGAGAGCAGGTTTTAAAATACAAGGAAAAGCTTGAAAAAAGGGGAATAAAGAAGTTCATAGCGTATTTTCAAGCTTTCAGCAACACATACGCACCTGTTGATGTTCTGAAAAAAAAGTACGAAGAAGCTTTGGTGGATGAAAGCATCGTTCAGCTCTCTGTATCAACGAGGCCGGATCTTCTACCTGAGGATGTCCTTGATCTGCTGGAGGAATTCAAAGAAAGAGTGGATGTGAGCGTGGAAATAGGTCTTCAGACTGTAAATTACAAAACCTTGAAAATTCTGAATAGATCTCATTCTCTTGCAGAATTCATAGATTCCGCTGTTAGGGTGAAAAAAAGAGGTTTTGAGCTCGTGGTCCACGTCATAGCTAACCTTCCCTGGGACGATATGGAGGACGTCATAGAGACCGCAAAAGTGATATCCGCACTGGACGCCGACGGTGTTAAGATACACTCCCTTTACGTTGTGAAGGGAACAGCTCTTGCAGAAATGTATGAAAAAGGAGAGGTGAATATCTGTAGCATGGAAGAGTACATCGACAGGGTGATAAATTTTCTTGAGCATCTTTCTCCATCCATCGTGATCCACAGGTTGGTCTCCGATCCTCCAAAGGATGGTACGATCTTTGGAAACTGGGGAAGAGCGAAGATAGAGATAATAAATGAGATAGAAAAAGAAATGGAAAGGAGAAATACCTGGCAAGGGAAAAAATTCGATTATTTGAACAGAGGTGTCTCACCGTGATACGTGTTGGAACATCTGGGTGGAGCTATGAACACTGGAGAAAACTGTTTTATCCAGAATCCCTACCTCAGAGAGAGTGGCTTCAATTCTATTCATCGAACTTCGATACCGTCGAAATCAACTCTACTTTTTACAGGTTACCCTTTGACAACATGGTCAGGGGATGGTACAGGAAAACGCCTGAGGGATTCTTGTTCTCTGTGAAAGGATCCAGATTGATAACTCATAGGAAAAGGTTGAAGAATGTGGAAGAAGATGTTGAAAGGTTCATGGAAAGGGTGAAACGACTCGAAGAAAAGCTGGGGATCGTTCTATGGCAGTTTCCACCTTTCCTGAAGAAAGATCTAAAACTCCTAAAGGATTTTTTAGATGTACTGCCAAAAACAGTTAAACACACTGTGGAATTCAGACATAAAAGCTGGTTTTGCGATGAGGTGTTTGAAACTTTGAGAGAGAAAGGAGTTGCTCTGTGCATAGTGGATTCCTCAAAGATCAAATCTCCATGGGTTGTAACATCCGACTTTGCTTACGTGAGATTTCATGGTCCCGGCAGGCTCTATGCTTCGGAGTACGGGCCGGAGAGACTGAAAAAAATGGCTAGGAGAATACTCGAACTCGATGTCGATACGTTCGTTTATTTCAACAACGATTTTGAAGGGTACGCCATAAAAGATGCGAATTTGCTTAAAGAATTTCTGTATGATCTTCAAGGGGAGGGGTAAAATGGTAGATCTTACTGTTGAAAAGAAAGTCAACGTGGGACTTGCTGTATTTGGGGTGATTCTTTCACTTGCTGG
>QNAV01000025.1:0-9326 GCA_003641585.1 Thermotoga sp.
AGAGGATGAAGATGGTGAAAAAAACTTTTTTTGAGGATTTCCATAGTGTTTCGAAAGCGTTCATGTAGTTTTCCACCTTATCTTTCACACTATCTCTCACCACATCTGCATCTTTTCTCAAAACGAACGCGATGGGAACCGTCACTATCTTCAAAGAGAAGAAACTCTCTATCCACTTTCTATTCAAAAGGAAGGTTATGAAAAGGAAATAAAAGGCCAAGGTAGCAAAAACTCCTACTAGTATTATGGGGCCTATTAACCTTATCCCCTTGATTTCCTCGAACAAGAAGATGAAAGCGAGGATTCCTAGGAGCACCGCTGACGTGAAAGATGATATGAATTTAGCGGCAACTATCATGGAGGCTTTTCCAAGCTCCACCGAATTTTTTACAAGGTGATATATCTGAAAAGGTTGCCCACCCGCTGCAAAAGGAGTTACAGCAGAGAAGTAAAAACCCATAATGGTATTCTCCAGGTACACTTTAAAAGGTAATCTTGCTCCAAGGCTTTTCGAGAGAATGTAGGTTCTGGTTGAATCCAGCAAGGTTATGGTAAAGACCGTGATACCTAGAAGCAAGATGACTAAGGGATTCACATTCTTCAACGTCGCGAAAATTTCCTTACTTCCTATCACGGAAAATAGAAGAACTATTACACCCAACCCCAGAAAAATCGTCCAGATTAATCGTGCTTTCACATGTACTCTCCCTTCTCAAAATTTCAGAGTGAACCACAGGAGTGTATTTTACCATCTGAACTTTTACAAAAACACTGAAGTCCAATCCTGATGGAAGATCCTTATAATGAAGTAGTTCTTGCGAATTGCTGTGTTGGAATCATTTATAAAAGCCCATTTTGGCGTTTGCATTCTTATCCCTTTATTCTTCTGACTTGAAATGCATTGTCTGAAAATGGTATATTTACTGACAAGGAGAGGCTTTTTCTCCGAATTTTATAAAAGGAGGGGGAGAACTTATGAACAAGAAGGAACTTGTTGACAAAGTCGCTAAGAAGGCCGGAGCTAAGAAAAAGGATGTGAAGAAGATCATCGACACGACGATTGGAGTCATATCAGACGCTTTGGCCAAGGGAGAGAAGGTACAATTGGTCGGTTTCGGAAGCTTTGAGGTTAGGAAAGCAGCCGCAAGAAGGGGTGTGAACCCACAGACCAAAGAGCCCATCAATATTCCTGAAAGGAAGGTGCCGAAGTTCAGACCTGGAAAAGCTCTCAAGGAAAAAGTTAAATGAGGGAGGGGGGATTCCCCTCCTTCATTTTCCAACACAGAAATTGGAAAAGATTGTGTCCAAAAGATCTTCTGTGAAATCTCTCCCCACCACTCTGTCGAGATATCCCAGTGCTTTTCGCAGATCCAGAGAAATTGTATCTGCTGTGTACCCCTCCTTCAGTGTATTCAAAGCTTCTCTCAAATGATCCCTGACAAATATCAGAATCTCTCTCTGTCTCTCGTTCAGAACGAGGGATGAAGTGCCTTTTTCCATGGTATCTTTTACTTCTTCGAGAATAGCTTCCTCAAGTTTCGAAAGCCCTTCTCCCTTCAGGGCTGAGATGACGCAAACGTGTTTGTCTGTACCGAGCATATTTTTGATTTTCTTCACATCCAGTTTTTCAACAACATCAACTTTATTTACAACCACTAAATACCTTTTACTCTTTATCTTACTCAATATCATCTCATCGTTCTCATCCAAAGGTGTGCTTGCATCCAAAACAAACAGTATAAGATCTGCCCTTTCTATTTCTTTCAAGGCTCTATCTATACCTATCTTTTCCACAACATCCTGAGATTTTCTTATCCCAGCCGTATCCACAACTTTGAAGAGGACACCTTTTATGTTCAGATCCTCTGTTATGATATCCCTTGTTGTCCCGGGTATCTCGGTTACTATCGCTCTGTCTTCCTTAAGGAGCCTGTTCAAAAGCGTTGATTTTCCCACATTTGGCTTTCCAACAATAACCATCCTGATTCCTTCTTTCAAAGCGATTCCATGTTCTGAAAGATCCAGCTGTTTTTCGATCTCAACAAGTATTCCCTTGAGTTTCGCTCTGATACCTTGTTCATCGAAATCGAGCTCATCTGGGTAATCCAGAACCACTTCTATCTCCGCCAGCAAATCCAGGATCTTCTTCCTCAATTCATCGATGAAGGAGGAAAGCTCTCCTTTCAAATTCTTGAGAGCAAGCTTTGCACTCATCTCCGTTCTAGCTTCTATAAGGTCCCTTACAGCCTCTGCTTTTGTAAGATCCATCTTCCCGTTCAGAAAAGCTCTTTTGGTGAACTCGCCAGGTTCCGCTATTCTGGCACCGAGTTTCAGAAAGATGTTCAGAAGCATTCTTGTAACAACAGGTCCTCCATGACACATAACTTCAACCATATCTTCTCCTGTGTAACTTCTGGGAGCTTTGTAAAATATGACCACGACTTCATCTACGAGTTCGTTCGTTGTGGGATCCTTGATCCAACCGTGTGTCGCTCTTCTGATTCTGATTTTAGAAGAGGTTTTAAAGACTTTCTTCACCATTTCCCAGGATCTATCTCCACTCAGTCTCACAACCGCTATCGCCCCGATTCCAGGAGGTGAAGAGACAGCCACAATGGTTTCCAAAACCTCACCTTCTTTCGACGAAGGAAAATTCATCCTTTGACATATCCGATATACTCGTCTCTTTCAACACCATCCCAGAATTCTTCAAACTGATCTCCACCAATTTGGAAAAAGCGCTCTCCAACATGGAGAAATATTCCAAGGAAACTTTCAGAACCTTGCATCCCCTGATTCTGACGCTGGAAGCTTTTGATATATTCAACTTCTCGATGAAAGAGTTTAAAATCATGGATTTTGAAAGGCCGGTGATCTTAATTTCTTTTGTTCTGAGATTCCTGAAAGTAATATCTGAAAAGCTTTCAACGTTCATAGCTGTAAAGGTCGCGTCTCGTACATCACCCACCAGGACATTCTCAACCGTTAGATTCTCGGATTCCACATTTCTCAGGTACAATCTCTTCACATTTTTAAGATGAATCTCCTGTACTCTCATATTCTCGATGACCACCACGTCTACATTCTGAAGGTTCAAAACTTCTTGATACAGAGAGACGTTGGAGAGATATAGGAGCCGAGCAGACGTGGTATCGAAGAAACAGGTTATGGTGGAATTTTCAAGATAGAAATTGGCCCCATTCTGAAGTAAGAGTTTTCCCTGTCCCTTTATAACAATTGACCCTTCAAGATCTGAGAAGATGCCACTCACTACTAATTCTCCACTACCCAATATGTTCAGAACCGTCCCTTTCTCGAGAATCACTTTTTTTTCCTCTGGAATGAACACTTTGGTCATTATGTTGTAGGGTGAGTAAGTCGACAGAAGTATCATGTTGAATGGGACGGAGGTTATAGGTGTTTTGGACGTCACTGGATTCAAATGAACGAATGGAGGTTTTACAACAACGGGGAAGCTCCTGTTCCCCGCTTCATCTTCTCTGAAAAGTAGCATGCCCGGTTCCCTCTTTTCCATGACGTCAACTTTTTCGAATTTGTTTTTATTTATGTACAGAGCGTACGATGCACTATCTGAGAGGAGATATTCAGCATCTTTATATGACACGCTGGGTTCATCTGGGGGAGATGTATCCACTATAAAAGTTTTTTTCTCTCTGGTCACATTCCCAGAAGAATCCACAGCCACAATCTCGAGAACGTGTTTTCCATCTTCGAGAAAGAATGGATCCAGTTCTTTCGATTCCTTCGAATCCACGAGGACATCGATTCTAGGAACATCCCAATCATCCTTTGAAGATATGATGAACGAGGGTTCTTCAAGATCCAGATATTGGGGAAACGTGACGAGGAGTTTCGGTGGAAGATCCTTATTTCCATCCACGAAGATCTGCTTCATCTCCGTTGAATCATCTGTATATCCTAAGATGGTTACAGTCGCTGACAATCCCTTTTTCCAAGGGATCGTAACGTTCTTGAGGGATGTTACAGTCGAGAAATCGTCAAAGGAGATCATGTATCTTCTGCATCCTGAAAGGTGAAGATTCAGATTCGAAGAAACGAGTTCAAAGCTAACATTCATTTCAGCAAACGCTAAGGAGGCCAGAATGATGAGAACGAGGATCAACGATTTCAATTCTTCTCTCTCCTTTCGATTTCTTTCAGAAATCTAACGACATCAGTTGCACTCCTTGCGTAAAAATCTGCTCCCAATTCCTTCGAAAGATTTTCGTTGAGAGAAGCCCCTCCAACTATGACAGGTACCCTGAGATTTCTCCTCTTCAGCTCTTCCACGATCTCTCTAATTCTCAAGACAGTAGTTGTCATCATCGCAGAAAGTCCCAGAGCCACAGGTTTATACCTTTCAACAGCTTCCACGATCTTTTCATTTGGAACATCCTTTCCAAGATCTATGACTTTGTAACCACTACTTTTCACGACCGAAGCGACAATGTTTTTGCCAATGTCATGGATATCGCCCCTCACGGTGGCTATCACGAACGCTTTATCACCACTTTGACCAACCATTTTGCTCTCCAGAAACTCGAAAGATGGTACCGCGGTTTGAGAGGCCACAATGAGTTGTGGTAGGAATATCTTACCTTTATCGTACAATCTTCCTACCTCTTCCATGGCAGGTCTCAAATGCTTTTCGACCACATCCATAGGAGTTGCACCGTTATCAACCATATTCTTCACGATTTCCAGAAGCCTTTCGGTTTTTCCTGACAGAATGATATCAAGGATCTCATTATCCGTTTTCACATTTTTTTTAGGTGGCTCCTTTTTCCCCAGGATCACCAGAGAGGCTTCCATGATTTTCATTAGCGCATCATCCAAGGGATTCATTATGGCAGAGTCTAACCCTCTTTCTATGGCCATCACCAGAAATGCTGCGTTGTAACTCGATCGGTCTGGAAGGCCGAAAGAGATGTTGGACAAACCTAGTATGGTTTTGAATCCAAGGTTTTTCACATACTCGATGGTTTTCAGCACATCAACTGCTTTTCCACCAGCCCCCAGGGGCAGAACCACGGGATCTATGATTATCCTGTTCGTATCAAAGCACAGATCTTCCAGAATCCTTAAAGCTTTTTCAATTGCTTTTTTTCTATCATCGAAATCCCTGGGGACATGCTCCTCCATCGCCAGTATGACGAGGATTCCCCCGTACTTTTTCAGGATCCTGACTCGTTCTTCGATCTCACCGGGTACAGCCCTTGAGGAGTTAAGCAGAGGTCTTCCCGGATAAACTTTCATGAGTTCTTCGATTAAGTCAACACTCTGAACATCCAAGGAGAGTGGAGCCGATGTGTATGGAAGTTTTTCCACAACTATCTTTGCAAAATTCGAGGATATGGACCTTTCCACTCCGAAATTGACATCCAGTATCCTCGCTCCATTTTCAACCTGTTCTTTTGCTTCCTTCTCTACAACCGTCATGTCTTCATTCAGCATCGCTTTCCATAGTTTTTTTCTGCCGGCTGGATTTATCCTCTCTCCAACGACAACGAAATCTTCAAAATCGACCAGGTTGGAAGGTGATGTCACTGCAAAAACCTTTTTTGGAGTTCTTTCAACAGGAGCTCTCCTTCCCAGGATTCTTTTGAGGAGAGAAATGTGTTTGGGCGTTGTTCCACAACATCCTCCAAGAATGTTCACACCAGACTCCCAGAAGGAATCCACATAAGCTGCAAATTCTTCAGGTCCTACAGGATATATCGTTTTCCCATCCACTATCTGAGGCATCCCTGCGTTGGGTTCAACGGACAGATATTTCGAAGTGTACTTTGAAAGCTCCTGAAATACGGGAAGCATCTCTTCAGGACCCAGAGTACAATTCATTCCAAGAGCATCAACATCCAAATCTTCGAAGGTGAGGGCGAAATTTTTTGGATCGGTACCTGTCAGAGTCCTACCTCTTTCATCGAAAGTCAGGTGAGCTATTACGAAAACATCTTCTGATAGATCTCTCACCGCATAAACTGCGGCTTTGAGCTCGAGAATATCCGAAAATGTCTCAAGTATGAAACCATCTACACCTTCTTCCAACATTATCTCCACTACTTTTCGAAAGTTTTCGTAGAAGATGTCGAAATTTCCATTTCCCATGGGTTCTGGAAGTTCCCCTGATGGTCCCAGATTTCCAAAAACCAGAGTCTTCCCTCGGGAAGCCTTCCTTGCTATTCGAATAGCGTTCCTGACGATATCCTCGAATAAACCTTCCAAACCATGTTTTGCGAGTTTCATGGGTATCGCTCCGAAGGTGTTGGTTATGAGGATGTCAGCTCCCGCCATGACGTATCTTTTCTGAAGATCGAGCACCATCTCCGGTTTTTCAACGTTTAAAATTTCGGAAGGGATTCCTCCCTTAAGGCCTGTTTTTATAAATTCCGTACCGTAAGCTCCATCTAGAAGCAATATCCTCTCTTCTAAAATTCTCCTGAGTTCCCATCTATTCACTTCCTCTCCACCCCATTATGGAAGCTATGGTCTTTCTCGGTATCAACATGAAAGATTCTGGATGATACTTTATTCCATATCTCTCGCCATCCAGAATCTCCACGATCCATTTATTCATTTCCAATGAGAAATCTCCGTAACCCGGCGATATCCTGGCCCCTCCAACCAAGGGTTCTTTATCTTTCCTCAACACTTTTTCGATTTCCCTCGCGATATACTCCACGAATTCCGATGCGATTCCATCTAAGAAGTAAGAAAGCAGCTCATCTCCATCTTCATGAGCCTCTTCAATCTTTCTATCCACGTTTTCACCCAATGTGACAACCATCAGGGTTACGATCTCACAGTTCTTGAGATGTTTCCTTACGAGATCACTTTTTAACTCGATTTCCCTTACCTTCAAGTACTCGTTCCAGACGCATTCCTCATCTTCTAATAGGGCAAAAGGGGTTGAAACCTTGGTTATCTCTCTCCAAGCTTTTTCAAAAATGTTCCGAAATTCCTCTGGTATTCTTCCAACACCTTTGAATCCAAGGCGCGCTGATATGACCCTCTCTGGAACTTTCACTGCCGTTGGATCTATCTCAACCACCCTTGGCAATTTCAACCAACCTCCTTACACTTTCAATATCTCTGACGATACCGACCACGTAAAAACCATCCACCTTACTTTTCAATGTATCAACTATTTCCAAGACCTTGGAAAGCGTGTAATCTCGGATATACTCATCACTCTTATTTTCCAAATCTTCCAGATACTTCCTCGGTATATTCACTCCTGGAACTTGCGAAAAGATCTTGAATTGTTTTTCACTCTTGAAGAAAACAACGGACAAAACGAGTTTGACTTCATTCAACTCATAGATCACGTTTTCCACTTCTTTCACATCGAATACAGGTTGTGAGATCAAGAAATCCGCCCCCGCTCTTATCTTTTCCTTAGCTTTTACAAGATCGGTGTTGTCTCTGTGATTGAAAACGGCTCCCACATAGAAGTCAGTTGAGGGTTTTATCGTCCTTCCTCCAAGATCCTTCCCATCGTTCAAGCTCTTCGCAAGTTTTATGAGATCTGTGATACTGATATCATTTACTCTTGTGGTATTTGGATAGTCTCCATGCTTTGGATCATCCCCCGATAATATGAGAAGATTTTTCACACCGAGCGCATAGGATCCTAGAAGATCGGATTGAATTCTGATCATGTTTCTGGTCGTTCTGGTAAAATGCATTAAAACATCCATATTACGTTCCAGAAGAAAGTGGGCACCCGCCCAGGGAGCCATTCTAACTTTTCCAAGAGGCATATCAGTGACTGAAAATGCGTCTATACCTGTTTCCCACATTTTTTCTGTGAATTCTAAAAACTTTCTTAAATTAGAACCTCTAGGTGTCAATACTTCCAAAATCACACCTTTACTTTTTTCTAACGCTTCTCTCAGCAGGAAAATCCCTCCTTATCTATATGGTATCATTAATCTTAGACAATATGATCATTCGATTGCGAAGGGAGATGATGTTTATGAAAAGGATTCTGGTTATACTCTTGTCCATAATCTCCATTCTGGTCATAGGAAGTGTCATGAACTTTATCCCAAAAGATTACGTTTCTGTTGTTGTGTACAAGAACGTTGCTCAGAATTATAGCAATCTCAAAAACACAACGACGTTTTCGTTCCTTTTGGACACCATGGGATTTGAAGGTTTGATAAAAAGTATGTTGCAGACGCAGCTTCTCAGTTACGGTCTGGAATTGGATGAATTTTTGGACGTTTTCTCCAACGAGATCATGACGGTGACCTTCGAGAACAAAGATGTCTGTGTCGTAGCTGGACCTTCCGAAAGTGCTGGCAAGGTGGTCGATGCTTTAAGAGATATCATATCCCAGACGACAGGTGAGGGGACCAGCGTGGTGGTCGAAGCGTATGAAGGATACGTTTTTATAGCGGGAAAGAAGGAGTCTATAGAAAAATGTAAAGAAGGTGGGGGAAGCATACCTAAGACCTTCCCAGAAAGCGCCTGGGTTATCTCCTACTCTCCATCGGCAAAACTGGAAGACATGGAATTTTCCGCCGAGGGTTATTCGCTTTTTGAGGATGGCAAAGCTATCTCCAAAGGAACCATAGTCCCGTTGAATCAAAGTGCGAGAGAGTTTCTAAGCAATCTGGAACCAGTTGGTGGGGATCTTAAAGATATGGTAGCAGGAGAACTCACACTTTACCTCAACATGAAAGATCCAGTGACATTCTTAGAAACGCTGACAAAGAGTTTGGAGGGAATCGCTCAAGAAGTTCAAAATGAGATACCTCTTGAAATCAAACCACCTGAGGAGAAAGAAATGAAGGTTCTTGAAGATTTGAAGGAAAAAGTTCACGGCTTGGGATATCTGGCTCTGGATTTCCATGAGCCCCTTGTTGAAATCATGATGGGAGCAACTGAAGTGACGACCCAACCCAAGTTAAAGGTCAGTTTGAAAGCGGATGTCACGTCTCAAGATCTTGAAGAGCTTTTCAAATCCGGGGAGGTTTCTTATGAAAAGAGGGGGGATTACTATCTTGTTGAAAATCGGCTCTATGTGAGAGCAAAGGGTGGTTACGTGAACGCTTATTATCCTGATCCGAATGTCTCCTTCAGTCCTGACGCCCTGGAAAAGGTTAAAGAGCGTATGGAAGGGGACGAATCACTGCTACTCTATGTGGATTTGTCAGAACTTATAGAAAGTCTCTCTGGAACGCAGAAGGAAGCTTATATTCTTTTGAAATTAAAGGTTGTGGATGGGAAAGTCAACACTTCATTCATTTTGAAATGATGTTAGGAAGGAGTAAAGATTTCTATCATGGGAATATAAT